>DASUEE010000224.1:0-5825 GCA_036275235.1 Acidimicrobiales bacterium
AGCGGCCGCTGCTTCGCCGGCAACGCCGCCCTCCTGGGCATGTGCGACGTGGTCATCGCCACCCGCGACGCGAACATCGGCATGGGCGGCCCGGCGATGATCGAGGGCGGCGGGCTCGGGGTGCATCGTCCCGAGGAGATCGGCCCGATCGACGACCAGGTGGCCTCGGGCGTGGTCGACGTCGCCGTCGAGGACGAGGCCGAGGCGGTCGCGGTGGCGACGCGGTACCTCTCCTACTTCACGGAGCCACGCCGTGACGATTGGGACTGCGCCGACCAGCGGTGGTTGCGCCGGGCGATCCCCGAGAACCGGCTGCGGGTCTACGACGTGCGGGCCGTGATCGAGGGGCTCTTCGACACGGGCTCCGTCCTCGAGCTGCGGCGCGGCTTCGGCCTCGGCATGGTGACGGCGCTCGCGCGGATCGAGGGACGGGCGGTGGGCGTCATCGCGAACGACCCCGCCCACCTCGCCGGCGCGATCGACAGCGACGCCGCCGACAAGGCCGCCCGGTTCATGCAGCTGTGCGACGCGCACGACCTGCCGATCGTGTCGCTCTGCGACACCCCCGGGATCATGGTCGGCCCGGACGCGGAGCGCACCGGGCTCGTCCGTCACGCGAGCCGGCTGTTCGTCACCGCCGGCGGGCTCACCGTGCCGTACATGACCGTGGTGCTGCGCAAGGGCTACGGCCTCGGCGCCCAGGCCATGGCGGGCGGCTCGTTCCACGCGCCGCTGTTCGTGGTGGGCTGGCCCACCAGCGAGTTCGGCGGGATGGGCCTCGAGGGGGCAGTGAAGCTCGGCTACCGCAACGAGCTGGCCGCCATCGCGGACCCGGAGGAGCGCCAGCGGACCTTCGAGGAGATGGTCGAGCGGATGTACGAGGTGGGCAAGGGCACCTCCATGGCCGCCGCGTTCGAGATCGACGACGTGATCGACCCGGTGGACACGCGCCGGTGGATCACCACCGGGCTGCTCGCCGCACCACCGCCGGCCCCCCGGTCCGGGAAGAAGCGGCCCAACATCGACACCTGGTGACCGGAGAGCCGTGACCCCCAGCTACGACCACTTCCCCCGCTTCGACGAGCTCACCGAGCGCCTGCGCCGCGTCGCCGAGGTCCACCCGGACCTGTGCCGACTCGACGTGCTCGGCGAGTCCCACGAGGGGCGCGAGCTGTGGATCGCGACCCTGACGAACACCGCCACCGGCCCCCACGACGAGAAGCCCGCGATCTGGCTCGACGGCAACATCCACGCCAGCGAGCTGACGGCCTCGGTCGCCCTGCTCCACCTCGTCGAGACCCTCTGCGCACGGCACGGGCACGACGAGCGGACCACCCGGGCCCTGGACGAGCGCACGTTCTACGTCGCCCCCCGCGTCAACCCCGACGGCGCCGAGCTCGCCCTGGCCGAGGTCCCCTTCGTCGTCCGGTCCACCACGCGCCGCTGGCCCCACCCGGAGCAGCAGCCCGGCCTGGTGCCGGGCGACGCCGACCTCGACGGACGCAGCCTGCAGATGCGGATCGAGGACCCGAACGGCAGCTGGAAGCCGCACGCCGCCGTCCCGAAGCTGCTCGTGCCACGCGAGCCGGACGAGGACGGTCCGGGCCCCTACTACCGCCTGCTCCCCGAGGGTCGCGTCGAGGGCTACGACGGCGTGTCGATCCCGGCCGCCCCGCCGCTGGCGGGCATCGACTCGAACCGAAACTTCCCGTACCGCTGGCGTCGGTTCGACCGGACGGGCTTCGCGTCGGGCAACGGCGACTACCCGACGAGCGAGCCCGAGGTCCGGGCGATCGTCCAGGGCATCGTCGACCGCCCCAACGTCTGCCTCTACTTCGCGCAGCACACGTACTCGGGCGTGCTCCTCCGACCGTTCTCCGACCGACCCGACGACGACCTCCCGAGCGTCGACCGCTGGATCTACGACGACCTCGGACGCCGAGCCACCGAGATCACGGGCTACCCGCACATCAACGTCCACGAGGGGTTCCGCTACGACCCCAAGGACGGGATCACCGGCGTCGCCGACGACTGGGCCTACGACGAGCGCGGCATCTTCGCCTGGACCACGGAGCTCTGGAACCCGCTCACCGCGGCCGGCATCGAGGACCCGCACCCGATCGAGTGGTACCGCGACCACTCCCTCGACGACGAGCTGAAGCTGCTGGCCTGGGTCGACGAGAACGTCCCCGGGGGCTACGTCGACTGGTACCCCTTCGAGCTCCCCGAGCTCGGTCGCGTCGAGCTCGGCGGGTGGGACCACGCCCTGGTGTTCACGAACCCGCCGCCCCACCTGCTCGAGGCCGAGGTGGCGCCGCAGACCGAGCTGGCGCTGTTCAACGCGCTCTGCCTGCCGCGGCTGCGCCTCCGCGACGTGACGGTCGAGCGCCTCGGCGAGGAGACGTGGCAGGTGCAGGTGGTGGTGGAGGACGCCGGCTGGCTGGCCACGAACGTCACGCAGCGGGCGATCGAGGTCCAGGTCGCCCCGGCCGGCACGACGCTCCAGGTCGAGGTCCGAGCGCCGCGCGCCGGCGTGGTCCGCACCGAGGTCGAGCTCGGCTGACCCCGAATGCTCGAAGCGGGTCGCGACGGACCTGGATCAGGGGCGTGTCACGCGGCCCGGAACGAGCAGTGGGCGGCGGGTCAGCGGGTGGCGGTGCCCAGGTGGGCCCAGGGGTTGCGGACCAGGTGGTCGGCCACCGGCACCCGCTGGTGCGTCTCGAACCCGGTGGGGAGCCACACGTCGCCCATCGTGGACAGGTAGACGATCTGCCACTGGTGGAAGCCCCGGAACGTGCTGGGGTCCTGCTTCATGACCGAGGCGTAGTGCTTCACGCCGGCGACGTACTTCCAGCTGTGGTTGTAGTTCCACAGCGCGTTGTCGATGTCGCCGGAGCCGCCGCCGTTGGCGGCGAGGTAGCGGGCGGCCCCGCGGATGGCGTCGCCCGGGTCGTTGACGTCGCCGCCTGCGCCGTAGGCCGCCCACGTCGCGGGCATGAACTGCATCGGTCCCTGGGCGCCGGCGACCGACACCCCGCGGATCCGGCCCATGCCGGTCTCGACGAGGTTGACGGCGGCCAGGATCTCCCACGGGACGCCGAACTCGGCCTGCGCGGCCTGGTAGTGGGCCAGCAGCTCCTCGGCGGGCGGTGGCTCCACGATGCGCCAGGCGGGCAGCGAGTCCCCGAGCGTGCTGTGCATGCTGCGGAACTCGCGACGGGCGGCAGCGTTGGCCCAGGCGGCGTGCCGGTACGGCTCGGGGATGGCGCCGATCACCGCCGGCTCCCACTCGGGGCGGCGGGCGAGCTGGCGGTACAGGACCTGCTGCTCGAACGAGGCGGCGAAGAGGGCGTGGCCCGTGGTGGCGGGATCGCGCACCAGGGCCTCGACGGTGGCGATGCGGGCGGCCAGCTCTTCGGCCGACTTCGCCGGGCGCGGGGCGGTGTACGCGCTCGTGCCCACGACGTCGCCCTCGGGCGCCGGTGCCGCGGTGGTGGTCGTCGTGGTGACCACGGGCGCGGTCGTCGTCGTGGTGGTCGTGGTGTCGGCGGTCGTCGTCGTGGGTGCCGCGCTGCGCTCGATCGGAGGTGCTCCCTCGGATCCGCACGCGCCCAGGAGGACGGCAGCCGACGCCACGAGCCCCGTCAGGCGTCGTCGTCGCACGGGGGACACGTTAGGGGCGGGGACGCGGCTCACCCCACCACGGGGGGAGATCGGGACCATGGTCCTCAACTGGCGACGGGTCTGACCGATCACGAACCGTCGGGAGGTGGCACGCCGTGCACCACGACGACGACATGCGCGAGATCATCGACGAGTTCCTCGTCGAGTCGCACGAGAACCTGGATCGGCTCGACTCCGAGCTCGTCGCCCTCGAGCGCGACGCGGACCCCGAGACGCTCGCCAGCATCTTCCGGACGATCCACACCATCAAGGGCACGTCCGGGTTCCTCGGCTTCTCGGTGCTCGAACGTCTGACCCACGTCGGCGAGCACCTGCTCTCGAAGCTGCGCGACGGCGAGCTCTCGGTGACCGAGGACGGGACGTCGGCGCTCCTGCGGATGGTCGACGTCGTCCGGGAGCTGCTCCACCTGGTGGCGGACGCCGGGACCGATGCGGGCGGCCCCCCGATCGACGACCTGGTGGCCGAGCTCGAGCGGCTGCAGCACCCGAGCTTCGGCGAGCTGGTGGTCGCCGAGGGACTGGTCGAGCAGGACGCCGTCGACGAGGCCATCCGTCGGCAGGAGGACGGGGACCCGCGCCACATCGGCGAGCTGCTCGTGGCGTCCGGTGAGCTCGACCCCGACGACGTGGCCGAGGCGCTGCAGGCGCAGGGCGCGACCCGTGAGCGCGGGTCGAACCCGGCGGACGGCGTGATCCGCGTCGACGTCGGGCTGCTCGACGACCTCATGAACCTCGTCGGCGAGCTCGTGCTGGCCCGCAACCAGATCCTGCAGTTCACGCACGCCGCCGGCGACTCGCTCCTGAGCGCCACGTCGCAACGGCTGAACCTCATCACGACCGAGCTGCAGGAGGGGGTCATGAAGACCCGCATGCAGCCGATCGACCACGTGTGGTCGCGCTTCCCCCGCGTAGTGCGCGACCTCGCCGTCGCGTGCGACAAGCAGGTCCGCATCGAGATGGTCGGACGGGACACCGAGCTCGACCGGACCATCCTCGAGGCGATCAAGGACCCCCTGACCCACCTGATCCGCAACAGCGTCGACCACGGCATCGAGCCGCCGGACGAGCGGGTGTCGGCGGGCAAGGCGGCCCAGGGGACGGTGCTGCTGCGCGCGTTCCACGAGGGCGGGCAGGTCAACATCGAGATCTCCGACGACGGACGTGGGCTGTCCTTCGAGCGCATCGGCGCCAAGGCCGTCGAGCGGCAGCTCGTGAGCCCGGCACAGCTCGCCTCGATGGCACCTCGCGACGTGGCGAACCTCATCTTCGAGCCCGGCTTCTCGACGGCCGAGCAGGTGACGAACGTGTCCGGTCGAGGTGTCGGCATGGACGTCGTGCGCACGAACGTCGAGGGCATCGGCGGGACGATCGACGTGCAGACCGAGGCGGGTCGGGGGACCACCTTCCGGATCAGGATCCCCCTCACCCTCGCCATCATCCCTGCCCTGGTCGTGCGAAGCGGCGGCGAGCGCTACGCGATCCCCCAGGTGAGCCTGCTGGAGCTGCTGCGCATCGATCGGCGGGAGGCACCCGTGGAGACGATCGCAGGGGCTCCGGTCCACCGCCTGCGGGGCGAGCTGCTCCCGCTCGTGGATCTCGGCGAGGTGCTGGGCGCCTCGGCAGGGGATCCGTCGGCCGTCGACGGATCCGATCCCGACATCTCGAACATCGTCGTGGTGCAGGCCGACGGACGGCCTTTCGGGCTCGTCGTCGACGAGATCATGGACACCGCCGAGATCGTGGTGAAGCCGCTGGGCCCCATGCTCAAGGTGCTCGACGTGTTCGCCGGCGCGACGATCATGGGCGACGGGCGCGTGGCGCTCATCCTCGACGTCCCCGGCATCGCCGGCCACAGCGGCGTGTTCGGGCCGGCGGCCGACGCCCGGCGCGACGTCGGCGACGACGACGCCCTCGACGACGCCCTGCGTTGCACGCTCCTGCTCGCCAGCGTCGGCGACCGGCGGGTCGCGCTCATGCTCGACCTCGTCGCCCGCCTCGAAGAGATCCCCGTCTCCCGCATCGAGCGGGCCGGTGGCCGGCTGGTCGTGCAGTACCGCGGCCAGATCATGCCGCTGGTGCCCGTGGCCGATGCGCTCGGTGGCCACCTCGACCTCGCCGCACGCGAGCAGGTCTCCGTGGTC
>DASUEE010000225.1:0-4679 GCA_036275235.1 Acidimicrobiales bacterium
GAGGGGCTGAAGGAGCTCGACGTGTTCCCGGCCCACGAGGACGCCCCGGAGTTCTACGTCGACTACGGCGAGACCGGCCCCTACGTGAAGGAGATCGGCGAGTCCGAGTGCGCCACCTGAGCGCCGCATCCTCGATCCCCCCGTCCGCCCCCGCCTCCCGGAAGCACCCTCGATGAGCGTCACCCTCCCCTATCCGAGCCAGCGCCACACCTGGACCGACGACGAGCTGCTCACGGTCAACGCCGAGCTCGAGCACGCGCCCGCGTCCAAGGTCATCGCCTGGGCCGTCGAGCAGTTCGGTCCCCACCTGTGCCTGGCCGCCTCGATGAACGACGCCGTCCTGATCGACCTGGCCGTCAAGGTCGACCCGGCGATCGAGGTCGTCTTCATCGACACCGGCTACCACTTCCCCGAGACGCTCGAGACCGTCGAGACCGTCCGGCGCCGCTACGGCCTGAACATGAAGATCATGACGGCGCCGGAGAACACCGAGCTGCTCTGGAAGATCGACCCGGACAACTGCTGCTCGGCGCTGAAGGTCCAGCAGCTCGACCGCGCCCTCGCCGGCAAGGCGGCGTGGATGAGCGGCATCCGGCGCACCGAGGCCGACACCCGGGCCACCGCCCACGTGGTCGGCCGCGACCTCCGGGGCCTGGTCAAGGTCAACCCCATCGCCCAGTGGACCGACCTCGACGTCGAGACCTACATCGCCGAGCACGACGTGCCCGTGAACCCGCTGCTCAGCCAGGGCTACGGCTCCATCGGGTGCATGCCCTGCACCGAGCCCACGGCCCCCGGCGAGGACGCCCGGGCCGGGCGGTGGCGGGGCCGCTCGAAGACCGAGTGCGGCCTGCACGTCTCCTAGTCGGCGCTCCCCCACCCCCGGGTACGGTCGATCCATGACCGTCGTCCCCCGCACGATCACCACCTCCGACTCGCTGTCGCTCGCCGTCTGGGAGCACGGCGACCCCGGCGATCCCACGGTGGTGCTCGTCCACGGCTACCCGGACACGCACCGCGTCTGGGACGGCGTCGTCCGCGACCTCGAGGCCGACCACCACGTCGTGACCTACGACGTCCGAGGTGCCGGCGCGTCGGACGCCCCGCGCGACCGGGCGGGCTACGACCTCGCCCACCTCGTCGCCGACCTGGTCGCCGTGGTCGACGCCACCGCACCGGCGGGACCGGTGCACCTCGTCGGTCACGACTGGGGCTCGCTGCAGTCCTGGGAGGCCGTGTGCACCGGCGCGCTCGGCGACCGCCTGGCGTCGTACACGTCGATGTCCGGTCCGGCGCTCGACCACGTGGCGGCGTGGTTCCGCGACCGGCGGGAGGCGGGCGACCGACGGGCCCTGCTGCGCCAGGGCCTGCGCTCCTGGTACGTCGGCTTCTTCCAGCTGCCGGCGGTGGCCCCGCTCGGGTGGCGCACGGTGGCCGAGAAGCCGTTCCGCCGCTACCTGCGCCGGGTCGAGGGCCTCGACGACGCCGCCCAGCCCGGCCCGACGCTGCCGCAGGACGGCGCGAACGGGGTGGAGCTGTACCGCCGCAACGTGCCCGCCCGCATGTCCGACCCGCAGCCCCGGACCACCGACGTCCCGGTGCTGCTGGTCGTCGCCCGCGGCGACCGCTACATCACCCGGGCCGTGCTCGACGACGTGGGCCGGCACTGCTCGGACCTGCGCCGGGTCGACGTCGACGCCATGCACTGGTTCCCGGCGGCGAAGCCGTCAGAGGCGGCGGCGCTCATCCGGGAGCACGTCGCCGCCCACATTGCCTGACGTTGCTGGCGAACCGTTCGGCTGCCTGCTGTGTCGCGACACTGAAAACGACTTCGGGCTCCGCCCTCAGTTGCCGTCGACGCTCCAGTGCCAGGGCTCGCTCGGCAGGTTGTAGAAGCCGTAGCGGGCGCCGTTGGCGGCCAGCCACTGGAAGGCGGGCGACGAGCGGGACTGGATGGTGCGTCCGCCGTAGGTGAAGTCGACGGCCAGGCCGCGCTCGTGGTTCGACTGCCCCGGACGGGCCGTGGGCGGCGAACAGGCGCTGGGCGACTTCTGGTAGATGTCGTAGTAGGTGGGACCGCAGTTCTGGCGGCGGAGCTCCACCTGGCGGGACGAGTCGCGGTAGCCCCAGCCGCTGAGGCTGATGCCGTCGGACTCGGCGGCGGACAGCAGCCCGGCGAGGTTGTCGGCGACGCTCTTGTGGATCTGGATGCCGCGCACCGAGACGATGTTCCCGGAGCCGACGACGCTGATCGTGACGGGACCACCGCTGCCCCGGGAGGACCTCTGGGCGGCGAGCTGGGCGGCGATGCGCGCCTGGTCGGCGGCGATCTGGGCGCCGAGCGCCTGGTCGCGCTCGGCGAGGAAGGCGGCCTCGGCGAGCTGGCGGTCGAGGCGGGCCTGGACGTCGGCGACGACCTGCTGCTGCTGGTCGCGGGCGACGGTGAGCTCGCCCAGGCGGTTGTCGACCGCGGCCCGCTGGCGCTCGGCCTCGGCCGCGGCGGCCTCCGCCTGGCCCCGGGCGATCTCGAGGTCCTCGCGGGCCCGGTCGAGCTGGTCGAGGGCATCGAGCTGGGAGGAGGACTTGGCCTCGAGCAGCGCCTGCTTCAGCTCGGCCTCGCCGATGTTCTCGGACTCGAGGGAGTCGAGCAGCGACTCCGACGACGGCGGACGGATGAAGGTCTCGACGGCGAGCGACTTGACCGCGGCGTCGAGGGCGGCGATCTCGGCCTCCTTGGACCGGACCAGCTCGGTGGCCCGGGCGAGGGCGGCGTCGGCCTCGGCGCGGCGCCGCTCGGCGTCGCGCAGGGCAGCGGTCTGGGCCCGGACGTTGGCGTTCAGGGCGGAGAGGGCGGCCTCGACCTGGGCATCGGTGGCCCGGAGGGTGTCGAGGCGGGCTGCGGCGGCGGCGCGCTTGCGCTGGATCTCGGCCCGCTCGGAGCGGGCGTCGGCGCCGGCGGAGCTCGGCACGACGAGCGCTCCCAGCACGAGGCTGGCGGCGACGGCGACCGGGCCGAGGCAGCGACGGAGACGGGGATGGCGCATGGAGTGGGGGGATCCTGGGTAGGTCAGGGCTGGCGACTGCAGGTTGTGTTGCGAAACGGTAACGGAACGAGATCGTGCTGTCACAACTTCGACGCAACCGTAGCCGCCTCCTGCCCACGCGCCGCGCTTCGAGCGGCACCTCGCGTGCGGAGGCCGCTACTCCAGGATGTCGACGAAGCGCTCGAGCTGGCGCAGGTTCCGCACCTCGAAGACGCCGTCGCAGTAGCCGGCGTACTCCGAGATGATCGAGTCGCCGGTGTCCCAGTACGACTTCGGCTCCGGGTTCAGCCAGTAGACGTGGCGCGCCCGGTGCTGCATCTCCTTGACCACCCAGGACTGGGTGGCGTGGTAGTTGTTCCGGGCGTCGCCCAGGAGCAGGACGGTGGTCTTGGGTCCGACGTCCTTGCCGTAGGTCTGCCAGAACACCTCGAAGGCGTGCCCGTAGTCGGAGTGGCCGTCGACCCACACGACGTCGGCTTCGGTGTTCACCCGGTGCACGGCCTGGGCGATGTCCTCGACACCCTCGAAGAGGTGGGTGACCTCGTCGACGCCGTCGATGAACACGAACGCCCGCACCTTCGAGAACTGGCCCTGGATGGCGTACACGAGGTGCAGCGTGAACCGGGCGAAGGAGGCGACCGACCCGGAGATGTCGGCGACGACGAAGATCTCGGGCTTCGACGGGCGGGGGTAGCGGAACTTGGGCTCCGCAGGCACGCCGCCGTAGGAGAGCGAGTGGCGGATCGTGTTGCGGAAGTCGAGCGGGCCCTTGCGGCCGTGGCGCCGCTTGCGCGCCAGCCGCACCGCCAGCTTCCGGGCGAGGGGCTGCAGCGCCTTGCGCAGCATCACCATCTCCTCGCGCGACGCGTGCATGAAGTCGATGTCCTCGGGCAGCGGCTTGCGAAGCGTCCGGGCCATCGCCTCCACCCCGCGGTCGGCCACCAGCCGCCGGCGGATCTCGGACTCGATCTCCTGCTTCAGCTTCTCGATGCGGGTCTCGTACTCGTCGCGCTCGAGGCGCTCCTCGAGCGGGCTGAGCGGCTCAGGGCTCTGCTGGCGGGCCTGCTCCATCAGCTGCTCGAGGAGGTTGTCGAGGTCGAGGTGGCGCAGGGTGCGGTACAGGTAGTAGGTGCCGCCGACGGGGCGGCCGGGCTCCATGCCGGCGAAGCGCTTCACGGACTGGCGGGCCACGGCGCGCAGCATCGCCTGGTCGCCCTGCTGCAGCGCCTTCATGAGCATCTGGGCGATCTCCTCGGGCGTCATGGCGTCCATCGCGCCACCGCCGCCCTGCGACTCGCCCTGGTCGCCCTGGTCGCCCTGGAGCTGCTCCATCAGATCGTCGATCGCCTGGGCGAGGTCGCTGTCCGGGTCGATCGCGTACTCGGGGCCCCGGTAGCTGAAGTACACCTCGAAGACCGTCTCGAAGGCCCGCCAGTGGGCGTTGTTCTTGACCAGCGTGGCGGCGAGCGCGTACTTGAACGCCTCTCGGTCCTCGAGCGGGATGTGCTGGACGGCCTCCATCGCGTCGAGGTTCTCGGTGAGGCTCACCGGCAGGCCGGCCTCGCGCAGCTCCTGGATGAAGCCCGCGAGCAGCTCCCGGATCGCCTCGCCGGCGCCTCGCTCGATGTGGGGCTC
>DASUEE010000226.1:0-2577 GCA_036275235.1 Acidimicrobiales bacterium
CGGCCGGACGAGGGCGGCGAGCCGGGCGGTGGCCTCTTCGTCGCGCTCGCGCTCGATGGGGGTGGCGACGTGGGCCTGGAACGTGTCGAGGCGCCCGAGCAGACCGGGCGTGGTGAAGTCGAGCAGCGCCCACAGGTCGGCGAGGCGGTTCTCGACCGGCGTGCCGGTGAGCGCGAAGCGTGCGGTGGCCGGGAGCGTGCGGATGGCCCGGGCGGTGCGCGACAGCGGGTTCTTGATGGCCTGCGCCTCGTCGGCCACGAGCAGGTCCCAGGGCTGCTCCCGGAGGGCGTCGGCGTCGCGCCGGACGATGCCGTAGGTGGCCAGCACGATCTCGTCGTCGGCGAGGTCGGCGAGGGTGCGGTCGGCGCCGTGGTAGCGCCGGACGGGGACGTCGGGGCAGAAGCGGGCGGCCTCCCGCTGCCAGTTGCCGAGGAGCGACGCCGGGCAGACGATGAGCGCCGGACCGGAACCCCGGCGACGCAGGTGCAGCGCGAGCACCTGGATGGTCTTGCCGAGGCCCATGTCGTCGGCCAGCACGCCACCGAGCCCGAGGTCGGCCATCTCCGCCAGCCACGCCAGGCCTCGGGCCTGGTACGGGCGCAGCTCGGCGAGGAGCCCGGGGGGCGGGGGGTGGGCGCGGACCTGGTCGACCCGTCGCAGGCGCTCGGCGAGGTGGCGCAGCGGCGCGTCGACCTCGGCCTCGACCACTTCCCCCCCGACGGTGACCGTGCCGCTGAGGCCGGCGGCGAGCAGGTCGCCAGCGGGCACCGGGGTGCGCTCGGACAGGCGCCGCAGGCGGTCGGGGTCGGCCCGGACCCACCGGCCCCGCAGGCGGACCACGGGGCGCTTCGCCTCGGCGAGCTGGAGCAGCTCCGCCTCGGTGAGGTCGGCGCCGTCGATGGTGGCGTGCCAGCGCATCTCGCCGAGGGCGCTGAGGTCCAGCCCTGCGCCGCCGCCCCCCGACTCCGGTGCCGGGGTGCCGATGACCGGCTTCAGCTCCACCGGGCGGAGCACGTCGGCCGGCCAGAGCACCGGGAGCCCCGCAGCCGCGAGGTCGTCGGCCACCGGGCCGAAGAGCTCCTCGACCTCGGCGTCCTCGAGCAGGAGCACCTCGGGGGCGGCCTCCTGGAGCAGGCGCTCGACCGGCGCCCACACCCGAGCTGCCGCCCGCAGCGCCAGGAGCAGGTCGGTCTCCACGTCGGCCCCGAAGCGGGCGACCACGGCCGCCGGCGCCTGCCACAGCTCGGCCGCGTCGAGCACGAGGCTCGGGTCGAGCCGGCTCTGCACCTGGAGCACGCAGCGGACCGGCTGGTCGGGCTCGGCGGGGAGGTCGATGCGCAGGCCGGGTGCCGTGTCGCTGGCCGTGCCGGCCACCGTGGACTGCAGCCACGTCTGGGCGCCGGCGACGTCGGTGGTGCCGGGCGAGGCGAACGCCTCGAAGCCGACGGCCGCGGCCGCTCCGGACGTGCGGACGAACGCGTCGGCCACGGCGTCGACGAAGGCGGTGACGGCGGCAGCGGGGGCGAGCACCCGGCCGGGGTGGCCGTCGAGCGGACGGGCGTGCGCCGCAGGCGGCAGGGCCTCGGCGAGCTGGTCGAGCCGGGCCCGGTCGCCGAGGTCGAGCGGGCCGAGGCGCCACGTGTCGGCGCCATCCGGTGCCGCCGCCGGCAGCAGTCGACCCCGGCTGATGGCCTCGAGCGCGAGCCGGGTGGCGACCGACCACGCCCGCACCGACGGTGCGACCTCGGCGCTGGCCGGGAGGGTGGCGAGCGTGGCGATGGCGTCCCCGACGGGCACGAGGTCGGCGGCGACCGTGGCCGGGCCGTCGGCCAGCACGAGGTCGACCTCGCCCGTGCGCGCCTCACCCCGGTGGGGCTCCCACAGGGCGAGCGCGCCGTCGCGCCCGTGCCGGCCGGCCACGAAGGTGGCCTCGGTCTCCGGGACGACGCGCATCCCGCCGACCGTACCGACGCCGGGTGACAGCGCCGCACGCGGCCACACTCGTCGGCAGTGGACGACGTGCTCGAGGTGCCCCAGGGACGCTTCACGCTCCGACGCGCCCACCACGACCCGGACCAACCGCTCCGGGCGTGGGACGCCGCCGACGAGCTGGCCCTCGCCCACCTCGACGAGGTCGGTGCCACCGGTGACCGCTGGCTGGTGGTGAACGACGGGCACGGCGCCCTCGCCACGACCCTCGCCGTCCACCGGCCGACCTCGTGGACCGACTCGGCCGTCACGATGGCGGCGACCCGGACCAACCTCGGGCGCAACGGGATCGACCCCGCGACCGTGGAGCTCCTGCCCAGCACCGACGACCCCGCCGGGCCCTTCGACGTGGTGGTCGTCAAGGTCCCCCGCACCCTCGCCGTCCTCGACGACCAGCTCCGCCGCCTCCGGCCGCACCTGCACGAGTCGTCGCTGGTGGTCGGCGCTGCCATGACGAAGGACGTGCACCGCTCGACGATCGCCGCCTTCGCGGCGACGATCGGTCCGACGCCCACGTCGCTGGCGAGGAAGAAGGCCCGCCTGCTCCTGCCGACGGTCGACCCGGCCCTCGACCCCGGTCCGCCGGCG
>DASUEE010000227.1:0-2060 GCA_036275235.1 Acidimicrobiales bacterium
CCGCCGGGGTTGTCGGCGATGATCCGCTCGACGGCGCGGACCACGGTCGACTGGAACTCGTCGGGCGACGTGTCGCCGAAGTAGCCACCGCCGACGATCTCGTGCCAGCGCGGGTCGCCGCTCGCCTTCAGCTCCTCCATCGGGACGTAGGAGTCGGCGTCCTTGTCGAACTCGGCGACGCCCTCCTCGACGACGGGCTCCAGACCGCGCGCCTCGGCCAGGGGTGCCGCGGTCTCCCGGGCGCGTGCCATCGGGCTGACGTAGAGGCCGTCGAGCGGCTCCGGCGCCAGCCACTCGGCGAGGGCGCGCGCCTGGCGGTGGCCGGCCTCGGCGAGCGGCGGGTCGGCGGGACCGTCGGCGCCCTCGATGCGCACCGGCAGTGCGTGGCGGATCAGCAGCAGCTCCACCGGCTCATGCTGGCCGCCGCCCGGGCCGACCACCGAACCGGTAGACCGGGCCACCGATGACCGAGGACCTGCGGTACGACGCCCTCCTGCTGCTGGGGTTCGGCGGGCCCGAGGGGCCCGACGACGTCATGCCGTTCCTGGAGAACGTCACCCGCGGGCGCGGCGTGCCCCGCGAGCGGCTCGAGGAGGTGGCCGAGCAGTACCGCCTCTTCGGCGGCCGCAGCCCGATCAACGACCAGAACCGCGCGCTGCTCGCCGCCGTCGACGCCGAGCTCGCCGGCCGGGGTCGGCAGCTGCCCGTCTACTGGGGCAACCGCAACTGGGCGCCGTACGTGGAGGACGTGCTGCGGGAGATCGTCGAGGCCGGCCACCGGCGGGTGCTGGCGTTCACCGGTTCGGCGTACTCGTCGTACTCGGCCTGCCGGCAGTACTGGGAGGACCTGGCCCGGGCGGTGGGTGCCGTGCGCGAGGCGGGGCTGGAGCCGCCGCAGGTCGGGAAGGTCCGGCCGTACTGGAACCACCCGGGCTTCGTGCTGGCGCTGGTCGAGCGGGTGCACGCCGCTCTCGAGTCGCTGGCCCCGGCGGAGCGGAACCGGGCGCGGCTGGTGTTCACCGCCCACTCGATCCCGATGTCGATGGCAGCCACGTCGGACTACGAGACGCAGCTGCGCGACGAGGCGGCGATGGTCGCCGAGCGGGTGGCGATGCCGCGAGCCGGCGAGTGGGAGCTGGTGTTCCAGTCCCGGTCCGGCCCGCCGCAGGTGCCGTGGCTGGAGCCGGACGTCGTCGACCACCTCGGCGCCGTGCGCGATCGGGGTGACGACGTCGTCGTCGTGGTGCCGATCGGGTTCACGTCGGACCACATGGAGGTCGTCTACGACCTCGACACGCAGGCCGCCTCGGCGGCGGACGAGCTGGGCATCACGATGGTGCGAGCCGGCACGGTCGGCACCCACCCGCTGTTCGTGCGGGGTCTCGTCGACGTGCTCGACGAGCAGCTCGTCGGGGCCACGCCGGTGGCGATCGGCGGGTTCGGCCCCCGGGTCACGCCCTGCGCCGCCGGCTGCTGCCCGGCGCCTACAGCTCGGCGGTGATGAGCGCCAGCAGCTCGTCGTACTCGGTGCACGACGGGAACTGCGGGAACTCGGCGATGACGTTGTCCGGCGCCCGGAACAGGAAGCCGGCGTCGGCGGCGCCGAGCATCGAGGTGTCGTTGTAGGAGTCGCCCGCCGCGATCACCTCGTACTGGAGCGCCTGGAACGCCTCGACGGCCCGGCGCTTCTGGTCGGGCTGGCGCAGCCGGTAGCCGGTGATGCGGTCGTCGCTCACCTCGAGGCGGTGGCAGAAGATCGTGGGCATCCCGAGCTGGCGCATGAGCGGCCGGGCGAACTGCTCGAAGGTGTCCGAGAGGATGATCACCTGGGTGCGCGAGCGGAGCTCGTCGAGGAACTCCCGGGCGCCGGGCTCCGGGCCCAGGGAGTCGATGACGTCCTCGACCAGCGACATGGTGAGCCCGTGCTCGTCGAGCACGTCGAGGCGGTACCGCATCAGCACGTCGTAGTCGGGCTCGTCCCGGGTGGTGCGGCGCAGCGCGTCGATGCCCGTGCGCTCGGCCACGGCGATCCAGATCTCGGGCACGAGCACGCCCTCGAG
>DASUEE010000228.1:0-7793 GCA_036275235.1 Acidimicrobiales bacterium
CCGGCGATGCCGCCTTCGGCGTTCAGGGCCTCGAAGAAGACCCGGTTGCCGTTGGTGAGCGGGTTGCCGATGACCGCAGCGACACCCGTCTGGGGCGTGAGCACGCCGAGGCGGATGGTCTCCCCGTCGAAGCCGGGTGCCTCCTCGAGCTCCCCGCCGCCCTCGCTCTCGCCGCCCTCGGCCTCCGTGTCCTCCGTGGTGTCCTCGGTGGCGCCCTCGGTGTCGTCGTCGTCTCCGCACGCGGCGGCGACCAGCGAGAGTGACAGCAGCAGAGCGAGCAGCCTGAGCAGTCGGTTCGGTTTCGGCATGGGTTGATCCCCCTTGGTTGTTGACGGTCTCCCGGCCGTCCCGCACCCGGTCAGTACGAGAACGGCCACGAGCGGAAGTAGGCCTTCAGCCGGAACCATATGGCGGCGAGGCCCCGCGGTTCGAAGAGCAGGAACGCGACGATGAGGACCCCGAACAGCGCCTGGTTGAGCGAGAAGACGCTGATGAAGCCGTCGCTGCCGCCGGCGTCGCCGAAGACGAACGGCAGGTCGCGGTCCTGGCTCAGGCTCTCGATGATGCGAGGCATGGCGCCGACGATGAACGCGCCGAGCACCGAGCCGAACACGGTGCCGATGCCGCCCACGATGATGATGGCGATGTACTGGATCGACAGGAACAACCCGAGCTGGCCACCGAACTCGGTGGGGCTCACGTAGCGCTGGAGCACCCCGAACAGGCCGCCGGCCAGCGCCGCGTAGCCGCTGGAGATGGCGAACGCGCCGACCTTGTAGCGGGCGAGGCTGACGCCGATGACCTCGGCGGCCAGGTCGCGGTCGCGCACCGCCTGCATCGCTCGGCCGGGGCGGGAACGGACCAGGTTCTTGGCCAGGAGGGCGCCGAGGCCGACGATCAGCCAGGTGAACCAGAACAGGCTCTGCTCCCGCTCGAACTCGCGCCCGAAGAGCTCGAGGGACGTCACGTCGAGGCCTGCGAGCGTGGTCTCCGCCTCGACCGAACGGCCGGCCCCACCCCCGGTCACGGAATCCCAGTTGTTGAACACGTGCTCGCCGATGAACAGCAGCCCGAGGGTGACGATGGCCAGGTAGTTGCCGCGCAGGCGCAGCGCGAACGGTCCGATGACCGCGCCGAGCACGACTCCCAGGAGCGTGATGCCGGGCAGCCAGAGCCACAGCGGCCACTCCTGGTCGCCGCCGGCCCATGCCGCGCCGTAGGCGCCCGTGCCGATGAAGAAGGCGTGGCCGAGCGAGACCTGCCCGGTGAACCCGGTGAGCAGGTTCAGCCCGATCGCACCGAGGGCGAAGATCGCGACGCGGGCGCCCACGTCGAGCTGGAACTCGGACAGCACGAGCGGCGCGGCGAGCCAGGCGAGCGCCAGGGCGAGGAAGCCGGCTCCGGCCCAGCTGCTGGTGACCAGGCGCAGCTGCTGGGCGTAGGAGACGTGGAGGTCTCGTGCTCTCGACATCAGACCCTCCGGACCTCTCGGGTCCCGAACAGGCCGTACGGGCGGACCAGCAGGATGAGGATCATCACCACGTACGGCATCACGATGTGGAAGTTCGTCCCGAGCCACTCGGCGTGGTCCGGCTGGTAGCCAGCGGTCAGGCTCTGGGTGACACCGATGACGATGCCACCCACCACCGCCCCGGCCGGCGAGTCGAGACCTCCGAGGATCATCGCCGGGAAGGCGGCGAGGGCGACGAAGCTGATGCCCGGCGCCAGCTGGGCCGGGCCGGCGGCGAGCGTGACGCCGCCCAGTGCGGCGACCGCACCGGACACCGCCCAGGCCAGGGCGAAGATGCGTCCGGCGCTGATCCCCTGGGCGACGGCGGCCTCCTGGTCCAGGGCGGTCGCCCGCATGGCCACCCCCGTGGCCGTGTAGCGGAAGAAGGCGAAGAACAGCAGCATCGCCACGGCGGCGAGGCCGATGGTCCACAGGTCGGCGACGGCGAGGTTGAGGTCGCCGACCTTCACGGTGTCGATGCCCCACGGGTCACCGAGGTTCAGGTTGTCGAAGCCCCAGACCGAGGTGGCGGTCTGCTCGAGGACGAACAGCAGGCCGATGGTGATCATCAGCACGGCGAACACGGGCTGGCCGACCATGTGGCGCAGCAGGAGCCGCTCGACGACGGCCCCCAGGATGGCCCCGGCCACCATCGCCATGACCAGGGCCAGGTAGAAGGGCAGGTCCCACGTCTGGGTGAAGTTGTACCCGAGGTAGGCGCCGACGAGCACGAAGCCGCCCTGGGCGAAGTTGATGACCCCGGTGGCCTTGTAGATGACCACGAAGCCGAGTGCGATCAGCGCGTACTGGGAGCCGAGGGCGACCCCCTGGAAGGTGAGCTGGAGGAACTCGGTCACCGGTACATGGCCTCGATCAGGTCGCCGAACTGACGCTCGAGTGCCGCCCGCTTGACCTTCTGCGTGGCGGTGAGCTCGCCGTCCTCGGGATCGAGCTCCTTGGGGAGCAGCGTGTACCGCTTGATCGTCTCGACCTGGGCGAGCTGGTGGTTCACCTCGTCGACGATCTCCTGGACCAGCTGCACGACCTCGGGCTTGGACGAGAGGTCCTCGTAGGTGGTGTACGGGATCCGGCGCCGCGTGGCCCAGTCGCCGACGGTGTCGAACTCGATGCCGATGAGCGCCGTGAGGTACTTACGGCGGTCGCCGACGACGACCGCCTCCCGGATGAACGGCGACACCTTCAGCTTGTTCTCGATCTCCGAGGGCGAGATGTTCTTGCCACCGGCGGTGATGATGATGTCCTTCTTGCGATCGGTGATGCGCAGGAACCCGTCGGCGTCGAGCTCACCGATGTCGCCGGTGTGCAGCCAGCCCTCGGCATCGACGGTCTCGGCGGTGGCCTCGGGGTTCTTCAGGTACCCGAGGAACACGCCGGCGGAGCGGGTGAGGATCTCGCCGTCCTCGGCGATGCGCAGCTCGCAGCCGGGGGCGACCTTGCCGACGGTGCCCAGCCGGACGTCGTCGGCCGGCATGAACGTGCACAGGGCGCTGTTCTCGGTCTGGCCGTAGGCCTCCCGGATCGGCACGCCGAGCGTCCAGAAGAACTCGAGCACCTGGGGCGCGATCGGCGCCGCGCCCGACAGCGCGACGCGGATGCGGCCGAGGCCGAGCTTGTCGCGCAGCGACCGGAACACGAGCAGCCAGGCGATGCCGTAGCGCACCCGGTCGAGGACCGAGCCCTCGCCGCGCATGCGGCGGGCCGCCACCGGCTTCGCGAGCGCCGTGGCGAGGCGGTACGTGCGCCGCTTGAGCCACGAGGCGTCGGAGATCCGGATCTCGATGCTCGCCATCATCTTCTCCCACACCCGGGGGACCCCGAGGAAGAAGGTGGGTTGCACCTCGTGCATGTCGGTGCCGAACGACGGGCCGCCCTCGCCGAAGTTCACGACGTAACCGCTGCGCAGCGCCGAGATGCACGAGATCAGTCGCTCGGCGATGTGGCAGAGCGGGAGGTAGGACAGGACCTCGTCGTCCGGGGTCGCGTCGTAGGCCAGGGCGGCGGTCTCGGCGACGGCCAGCAGGTTGCGGTGGCTGAGCATCGCACCCTTGGGCGGACCGGTGGTACCGGACGTGTAGACGATGATCGCCGACTGCTCCGGGTCGAGGGCGGCCACCGAGGCGCGGTAGGCGTCGAGCGAACCGCCGGCGTCGGCGCCCGTTGCCTCGAGGTCGGCGAAGGTGCGCACGCGGGGGTCGACGTCGCTGGCGATGCCTCGCGGGTCGACGACGACCACCTCGCGCAGCGCCGGCAGCCGGTCCCACACGGCCATCGCCTTGTCGAACTGCTCTTCGTCCTCGGTGATCAGCACCTTGGTCTCGGAGTGCGACAGCAGGTACTCGACCTCGTCGGGCGGACTCGTGGGGTAGATCCCCACGGTGATCGCCCCGAGGCCCTGGACGGCCAGGTCGGCGAGGAGCCATTCGACCCGGTCCTCGGAGTGGATCGAGACCGTGTCGCCGGGACCGACGCCGAGGCGGCGGAGGCCGGCCGCGATGTCGGCGACGCGGGTGGCGTACCGCGACCACGTGAACTGCTCCCAGCGGCCCAGCTCCTTGGCGCGCAGCGCCACCCGATCGGGGGTCTGCTCCGCCCGTTGCAGCAGGAGCCCGGGCAGCGTGGTGGGCGCGCCGGCCGGGCTGGCAGCGGGGTCGCGCCGGTCGAGGGTTGCGGTCATGTGGCACCTCCGAGGTAGGCCTCGATCACGGCGGGATCGTTCTGCACCTCGTCGGGCGTGCCGACGATGAGGGGCTGGCCGAAGTCCAGGGCCATCACCCGGTCGGCGATGTCCATCACCATGTGCATGTCGTGCTCCACCAGGATCATGGCCAGCGACAGCTCCTGTTGGATCTCGAGGATGTAGCGGGCCATGTCCTCGGTCTCCTCCAGGTTCATCCCGGCCACGGGCTCGTCGAGCAGGAGCAGCACGGGATCCATGGCCAGGGCGCGGCCCAGCTCGATGCGCTTCTGCACGCCGTAGGGCAGCAGGCCGACGTGGGTGTGCCGGTGGGGCTCGAGCTCGAGCAGCTCGATGATCTCCTCGACCCGGCGCCGGTTCTCGATCTCCTGGCGGCGGGCCTTGCCCAGCCAGGTCATGCCGGCCAGGAAGCCGACGTCCATGCGGATGTGGCGTCCGAGCATGAGGTTGTCGACCACGTCGAGGTTGGCGAACAGCCCAAGGTTCTGGAAGGTCCGGGCGATCCCCATGTTCGCGATGGCGGTGGGCTTGCGCCCGAGGACGTCCTCACCCCGCAGGCGGATGACGCCGGACTGGGGCTGGTACACCCCGTTCAGGCAGTTGAAGATCGAGGTCTTGCCGGCGCCGTTGGGGCCGATGACGGCGAACAGCTCGCCGGGGAGCACGTCGAAGGTCACCCCGTCGAGGGCCTGCACGCCACCGAAGCGCAGCGTGACGTCGCGCACCTCGAGCAGCGGAGCGTGGTCGTTGTCGGTCACGCGCTCCACCGCTTCCTCCTCCGATACGACTTGACCGCGCGGAACGAGCGCCGCTCGTCGCCGCCGATGCCCAGGTAGAACTCCTTGATGTCCTTGTCCTCGCGCAGCTCCTCCGCCGGGCCGTCGCGCACGATGCGCCCGGTCTCCAGCACGTAGCCCGAGCTGGCGATGGAGAGGGCCATCGCGGCGTTCTGCTCCACGAGCAGCACGCTGGTGCCGCTGCGGTTGATGTCGACGACGATGTCACGGATCTGCTCGACCAGCCGGGGGGCGAGGCCGAGCGACGGCTCGTCGAGCAGGAGCAGCGCCGGCGACTGCATGAGGGCACGGCCCATGGCCAGCATCTGCTGCTCGCCGCCGGAGAGGTATCCGGCGACCGAGCGACGACGGTCGGCCAGCACGGGGAACAGCTCCATCACCCGCTCGTGGTTGGACCTCACCTCTGCCCGGTCCCGCACGGTGAAGGCCCCCGCGCGCAGGTTCTCCTCGACCGTGAGCTCGGCGAAGATCCGCCGCCCCTCCATCACGTGCGACACGCCCGAGCGGACGATGTCGGCCGGGTCCCGTCCGAGGATCGACCGTCCGTCGAGCTCGATGTCGCCCTTGGTCGCCTCGCCGCGGTGGATGCGGAGCAGGCCCGTGATGGCTCGCAGCAACGTGGTCTTGCCGGCGCCGTTGGCTCCGAGCAGCGCGGCGATGCCGCCCCGTGGCACGTCGAGGGACACGCCGCGCAGGGTGAGCGCCACGTCGTTGTAGACGACCTCGAGGTTGCGCACCGACAGGTGGGGCGTGGCCTCTGCGACGGTGCTCATCTCCCCGTGTCGCCTGTTCCGTGCCGGGCGGAGCCCATCGGCGGCTGGTGCGTGACGTGCGGTGTGGTGGCGATGGTCCCGTTCCTCCGAGGCGAGAGGAGCGCCACGATACCTGGTGACGGCCGTCACGGAACGTCGCTCAGACGGCCCGACCGCCCATGAACATCACCTTCAGGTCGTCGTAGGCCTCCACGCAGCGGCCGGCGCCGAGCACGACGGACTCGAGCGGCTGCTGCACGAGCTGCACCGGGATCTCGGTCTCGACGGCGATCCGCCGGTCGAGGCCCTGGAGCATCCCACCGCCGCCCACCAGCTGCATGCCGGTGGTGATGAGGTCGTCGGCGAGCTCCGGCGGGGCATGCCCGAGGCAGGCGATGACGGAGTCGACGATGGCCGTGACCGGCTCGGCGATGGACTCGCGCACCTCCGGCTTGGACAGGATGACCGTCTTCGGCAGCCCGCTCATCAGGTCGCGGCCGCGCACCTCGGCCCGCACCTCGTCGTCGACCGGCCAGGCCGAGCCGATGGCGATCTTGATCTCCTCCGCCGTGCGCTCGCCGATGGCGATGCCGTACTCGCGGCGCACGTAGGACTGGATCGCCGAGTCGATGTCGAAGGAGCCCACCCGCACCGCCTGCAGCGCGACGATCCCGCCGAGGCTGATGAGCGCGGTCTCACTGGTGCCACCGCCGACGTCGATGACCATGTTCGCCACCGGCTCGTGGATGGGCAGCTCGGCACCGATGGCGGCGGCCATGGGCTGCTCGAGGAGCTGGGCGTCGGCGGCCCCGGCGCGCCGGGCGGCCTCGGTGACGGCACGGCGCTCGACCTCGGTGATGGCCGACGGCACGCAGATCACCACGCGGGGCCGGTTGAAGCGGTTCACGCCGGCCCGCTGCAGGATCAGGCGGATCATGCGCTGGGTGATGTCGAAGTCGGTGATCGCCCCCTGGCGGAGGGGGCGCACGGCGATGATGTAGCTCGGCGTCCGGCCGATCATCTGCCACGCCTCGCGGCCCATGGCCAGCACGTCGCCGTTGCGCTTGTTGAGCGCGATCACGGTGGGCTCGTTCATGACGATGCCCTGGCCCTTGGCGTACACGAGCGTGTTCGCCGTGCCGAGGTCGATGGCGAGGTCGCGGGCCACGGGTCAGCGGGCCTCGGGGCCCGACGTGGGGGGCTCGTCGTGGTCGGCCGGGCGGCCGTGCTCGGGCGGCGGCGCGAGCGCTCGCATCTCGCGGCGGAACGAGCGGATGCCGGACTCGATCGAGCTCTCCGGGCGGTTCCGGTACGCGAGCAGCCCGATGCCGACGACGGCCACCACCACGACGATGAGCAGGAACGCGATCACGTCCGGGGTTCCGATCCGGCGGCTTCGGGTTCGACGAGGTGCTGTGCCTCCAGGCCCCAGCTCTCGCCCCCGGCCCAGGACTCCTTCTTCCAGATCGGGGCCGTGGCCTTCAGGGTGTCGATGCAGAAGCGGGCGGCGGCGAAGGCCTCGTCGCGGTGCGGGGCCGAGGCGCCGACGACGACCGCGGCCTCGGTCACCGCCAGCGGACCGATGCGGTGGATCATCGCCAGGCGTCCGAGCGTGGACCACCGGGCCCTGGCCTCGGCGGCGATGCGGGCGAGACGGGGCACGACCTGGGACTCGTAGGCCTCGTACTCGAGCTGGTCGACGCCTTCGCGACCCGCGCTGTGGTCGCGGGCGACCCCGACGAAGGTGACGATGCCGCCGCAGTCGGGCCGGACCAGCCAGTCGGCCACGGCGTGCACGGGCAGCGACTGGCCGCTGAGCGCGAACCAGTCGTCGCCGCGCGCCGGCGGCTCGACGGGGGCAGGGGACGTCACCGGGCCAAGCCTACGATCCGCCGGCCGCCGCCGGTGAAGCCTGGCCGGGGGCGACCTGGAGCGCAGACGGCGCCTGGCTAGCGTCGGGAGACGTGCCACCGCTGCATCCCGGGGATCCCGGCGAGGGGGGCGGCGACGAGGGCGAC
>DASUEE010000229.1:0-5109 GCA_036275235.1 Acidimicrobiales bacterium
CACGGGGGATCTTCCCCTAGCGATCGAACAGGTGTTCGTCTACGATCCCTGATGTGGGGTTCAACAACCCGGACGTCCCCTGGAGCGAGCTGGAGCGGGTCCTGTCGGACCGGCCGGCCGATCGGCACCGCAAGCCGACGCGCCTCGAGGGCGACGGCGGCGACAGCCCGGCGTGGTCGTACCACCGGCCCTCCTACGTGCCGCCCGCCGACCTGCGCCGCCGGTCGTCCTCGGTGCCCTACGCCGAGCTGCACTGCCACTCGAACTTCAGCTTCCTCGACGGGGCCTCCCACCCCGAGGCCCTCGCCGAGGAGGCCGTGCGCCTCGGCCTCGACGCCCTCGCCCTCACGGACCACGACGGCTTCTACGGCGTGGTCCGCTTCGCCGAGGCCGCCCGCGCCCACGGCCTGCCCACCGTGTTCGGGGCCGAGCTGTCCCTCGGGCTGACCCGGGCCCAGAACGGCGTGGCCGACCCCGAGGGCTCGCACCTGGTCGTGCTCGCCCGCAGCCCGCGGGGCTACGCCCGCCTGGCCGACACCATCTCCACGGCCCAGCTGGCCGGCCGGGAGAAGGGCAAGCCCGACTACGCCGGCATCGACTGGGCCGGCGCCCACGGCGACGAGTGGCTGGTGCTCACCGGGTGCCGCAAGGGAGCCGTGAACCAGGCGCTCCTGGGGCACGGGCCGGCGGCGGCCGAGCGAGAGGTCCGCCGCCTGGTCGACACCTTCGGCGCCGGCAACGTCGTGGTCGAGCTGTGGGACCACCACGATCCGCTCGACTCCGCCCGCAACGACGCCCTCGCGACGGTCGCCCACCGGGTGGGGGTCGAGGTCGTGGCCACCAACAACGTGCACTACGCCACTCCGGCCGAGCGCCGGCTCGCCACCGCGCTGTCGGCCGTGCGAGCCCGGCGCAGCCTCGACGAGGCCGAGGGCTGGCTGCCCCCGGCCGCCACCGCCCACCTGCGCTCGGGCGAGGAGCAGGCCCGGCGCTTCGCCCGCTACCCGGGGGCGGTCGAGCGGGCGGCGGCGCTCGGGCGGGAGTGCGCGTTCGACCTCCACCTCGTGGCACCCGACCTGCCGCCGTTCCCGTGCCCCGACGGCACCTCGGAGATGGCGTACCTGCGCCGGCTCACCGAGGAGGGCGCCACCCGCCGCTACGGGTCCCGCCACGCCGAGCGCCAACCTGGGGCGTGGGCCCAGATCGACCACGAGCTCGCCCTCATCGAGGCCCTCGGCTTCCCCGGCTACTTCCTCATCGTGTGGGACCTGGTCGAGTTCTGCCGCCGGTCCGACATCTACTGCCAGGGTCGGGGGAGCGCGGCGAACTCCGCGGTGTGCTTCGCCCTCGGCATCACCAAGGCTGACGCCGTGAAGCTCGGCCTGCTGTTCGAGCGGTTCCTGTCGCCCGAGCGCGACGGCCCCCCGGACATCGACATCGACATCGAGTCGAACCGCCGCGAGGAGGTGATCCAGTACGTCTACGAGCGCCACGGCCGCCGCCACGCCGCCCAGGTCGCCAACGTCATCACCTACCGGGCCCGGTCGGCGATCCGCGACATGGCCAAGGCCCTCGGCTACGCCACCGGCCAGCAGGACGCGTTCTCCAAGACCGCCGACGCCTGGGGGAGCGTGGCATCCAGCGCCGCCCAGCCCAACGCCGACCCCCTGCCCGACGACGTCGTCGCCCTCGCCGCCGAGGTCGAGCACTTCCCCCGCCACCTGGGCGTGCACTCCGGCGGCATGGTGCTGTGCGACCGGCCGGTGGTCGAGGTCTGCCCGGTGGAGTGGGCCCGCTTCCAGGGCCGGGAGGGGGCGACCGTGCGGTCCGACGAGCCCATCCGCTCGGTGCTGCAGTGGGACAAGGACGACTGCGCGGCCGCCGGCCTCGTGAAGTTCGACCTGCTCGGCCTCGGCATGCTCACCGCCCTCCACGAGACCGTCGACCTGGTGCAGGGCGCCCACGGCATCGAGCTCGACCTGGCCGAGCTGCCCCAGGACGACGAGGTCTACGGCATGCTCTCGGCCGCCGACTCCGTGGGCGTGTTCCAGGTCGAGTCCCGCGCCCAGATGGCCACCCTGCCTCGATTGCGGCCCCGCGAGTTCTACGACCTGGTCGTGGAGGTGGCGCTCATCCGCCCCGGCCCCATCCAGGGTGGCTCGGTGCACCCCTACATCCGCCGGCGCAACGGCGAGGAGGAGGTCACCTACCTCCACCCGCTGCTGGAGCCGTCGCTGTCGAAGACCCTCGGCGTCCCGCTGTTCCAGGAGCAGCTCATGCAGATGGCCATCGATGTGGGCGGCTTCACGCCGGCCGAGTCCGACCAGCTCCGCCAGGCCATGGGCTCGAAGCGCTCACCCGAGCGGATGGAGCGCCTGCGGGCCCGCTTCGCCGCCGGCGCCCGCGAGCGCGACGTGCCCGACGACGTGATCGAGCAGGTCTGGCACAAGCTCTCGGCCTTCGCCCGCTACGGCTTCCCCGAGAGCCACTCGGTGTCCTTCGCCTACCTGGTCTACGCGTCGTCGTGGCTGAAGCGGTTCCACCCGGCGGCGTTCTGCGCCGGCCTGCTCAACGCCCAGCCCATGGGGTTCTGGTCGCCGCACACGCTCATCCAGGACGCCCGCCGCCACGGCGTCGAGGTCCGCACCCCCGACCTGTCGGTGTCCGGCGCCAAGGCGACGCTGACGTGGGACCCGCCGGAAGGAAGCTGGCAGCGGCTCCGTTGCACCCCGCCGGAGGAGGCCACTCGGGGGCTGCCGGCGGAGGTGTGGGGCAAGGACGGGCCGGTGGTGCAGCTCGGCCTGCGCGAGGTGCGGGGGATCGGCGACGACCTGGCCGCCCTCATCGAGGCCGAGCGCTCGTCGGGCGGTCCGTACGCGTCGATGGAGGACCTGGCCCGGCGGGTGCCGCTCACGCTCACCCAGCTCGAGGCCCTGGCCACCGCTGGCGCCTTCGGCTGCTTCACCTCGCCTCGCACCGGCCAGCCGCTGAGCCGGCGGGAGGCGCTGTGGCAGGCGGGGTCGGTGGCCCAGGGCGGAGTCGACCACCTGCCCGGGATCGTCACCGGCGTCGATGCCCCCACGCTGCCCGGCATGGACGAGGCCGAGGAGGCCCGGGCCGACCTGTGGTCAACGGGCATGAGCCCCGAGGGGCACCCCACCCGGTTCATCCGCGGCGAGCTCACCCGCCTCGGCGTCGTGACCTCGGCCGACCTCTGGCACCTGGAGCCTCGCTCGAAGGTGCTGATCGGCGGGGTCGTGACCCACCGCCAGCGCCCGGCCACCGCCGGCGGGACGATGTTCCTGAACATCGAGGACGAGACCGGCCTCATCAACGTCGTGGTGTCGAAGGGGTGCTGGGCCGCCCACCGGCGGGTGGCGGTGACGGCGCCGGCGATGCTCGTGCGGGGACGGCTCGAGCGCAGCCAGGGCGTGATCAACGTGGTGGCCGAGCGGCTGTCGATGCTCCCGGTGAGCGCCGGCCCCCGCAGCCGGGACTTCCGGTGACCTCCGGGGAGGGTGGCGATGTGGGCCGAGCACGGCAGGCTGTCCGGATGACCGAACGCGCCGAAGTCACCGTCACCGACCACGCCGGACGCGAGCGCTTCGAGGCGCTCGTCGGCGAGCACGTCGCCGGGTGGATCACCTACGGCCGCGACGGCGAGGTCGTCGACATGCAGCACACCGTCGTCGGCGACGAGTACGAGGGCCAGGGCGTCGGCTCGGCGCTCGTGCGCGGCGCCCTCGACCAGGTGCGCGAGGCCGGCCAGAAGGTCCGCGCCACCTGCCCGTTCGTGAAGTCCTTCATCGAGGACCACCAGGAGTACGCCGACCTGGTCGGCTGACCGCGATGGGCGATGGCTGAGGTCGCGCTGCAGGGCACCCTCTTCGGTGGGGTGGCCCCGTCCGTCGCCGGTCCGATCGACGCCGACCGCGTCGACCTCGCCCACGGCGCCTGGTTCGTCCGTGTGCCCGGCTGGCTCCACGGCGATCAGACGCTCCTCGACGAGCTCGCCGCCTCCACCTCGTGGCACGAGGGGAGCCGGCCGATGTACGAGCGCGTGGTCGACATCCCGCGCCTCACCGCCACCCTGCCCCGGGACGGACCCGGCCACCCCGTGCTGGCCGACGTCCGCCGGGCGCTGCGCCAGCGCTTCGCCGAGCGGTTCGACCGCATCGGGCTCGCGCTCTACCGCGACGGGCGCGACTCCGTGGCGCCCCACGGCGACATGGTCGCCCGCGAGATGGAGCAGTCCGTGATGGCGATCGTCTCGTGCGGCGCCCGCCGGCGCTTCCTGCTCACACCGGCGGAGGGCGGCCGGGGCGCGTCGGTGGCGTTCGACTTCGGCGAGGGTGACCTGCTGGTGATGGGCGGCACCATCCAGCGCACCTGGCGCCACTCGGTGCCCAAGACCTCCCGCCCGGTCGGGCCGCGCCTGTCCGTGATGCTCCGTCCCCGCTGGGAGAAGCCGTAGGGCGGGCGCCGGTGCGGTCCGCCCGGCGGCGCTCCCCGCGGGAACTGGCAGCGGCTCCGTTGCACGGGAGTGGACCGGGGGTGTCGGAGTCCCGCGTCGGAGCGACAACGGCGCCGGCTGGTACGCCGGAGCCAGCCCGGGCCGGTCCGCAGACGGTCACGAGGTCCCACGTCGGAGCGACAACCGAGGGTCGGGACGTGCTGCACGTGCGGGAGGTGACGGGTCCGGTCGTCTCCTGCACGAGCAGTCCGCGTCGGGTTCTCGGCGGGCTGCGTTCCGCCAGCGGAACGCAGCGCGCCTGGAAGCCCTCTGCTGTCCGGAGCGGACGACGTTGTCGCTCCGAGGTGTGACTTCGTCAGCCCACCGCTTGCCGGCTGTAGGCCTCGAAGCCGGGGGCGGGGTAGGTCCCGGAGGTCTCGACCCCGTCGATGGTGCCGCCGACCGCCCCGATGCTCCACGCCGCCGTCCACACGTACCGGACGGCGATGTCGTACAGGCCGTCGTACTGGTACAGGTGCCGGATGCCGCCGTCGGGGTACGGGCCGGGCTGGCCGGCCATCGGTCCCTCCCAGCCCTCGACGTCGTCGTGGGGATCGTCCCAGTCGACGTAGATGGACGCCGTGGCGGTGATGGTC
>DASUEE010000230.1:0-4582 GCA_036275235.1 Acidimicrobiales bacterium
CCGATGCTCACGCTCTCGTTGCCGAGGGTGGCGCGGGCGACGGTCCAGCCGCCGTCGACCGGACCGACCACGTCGTCGTCGGGGACGAAGACGTCGTTGAAGAACACCTCGTTGAACTCGGCGCCGCCGTTGGTCATCTTCAACGGCCGGACCTCGACGCCCTCGGCGTGCATGTCGATGACCATCATCGTGATGCCGTCGTGCTTGGGCACGTCGGGGTTGGTGCGCACGGTGGCGAAGCCGAAGCTCGAGTAGTGGGCGCCCGAGGTCCACACCTTCTGGCCGTTGACCAGCCAGCCGCCGTCGACCCGGGTGGCCTTGGTCTTCACGCCCGCGGCGTCGGAGCCGGCGTCGGGCTCGGAGAACAGCTGGCACCAGATGACGTCCTGGCGCAGCGCCGGCATGACCCAACGGTCGAGCTGGTCCTGGTTGCCGTGCTGGATGATCGTGAGGATGTTCCAGGCGGTGATGCCGTAGGCCGGGCGCTTGATGCCGGCCTTGCCGAACTCCTCCTCGATGACCAGCTGCTCGATGGCGCCGGCCTCGCGACCGTAGGGCTTCGGCCAGTGCGGCATCACGTAGCCGGTCTCGATGAGGCGGTCGCGCTGCTCCTCGGCGGAGAGGTCCTTGATGCTGTCGACGAAGGTGCGCACCTCCTCGCGGATGGCCTCGGCCTCCGGCGGCAGCTCGATGGCCTTGGCCCGCTGGACGCCCCGTCGGGTCAGGTCGGTGAGCTCGGCGGCGGCGGCGTCGTGGTCGATGAGGTTGAGCATCGACGTGGCGCGCCGCATGTACAGGTGCGCGTCGTGCTCCCAGGTGATGGCGATGCCGCCGTGCACCTGGGTGTTGAGGTTGGCGCACAGGTCGGCGGCCGGCGCGGCGAGCGTGGCGGCCACAGCGGCGGCGTAGTGCAGCTGGTCGCCGCCGGAGGCGGCGGCGCGGGCGGCGTCCCACACGGCGCTGGTGGCCAGCTCGGTGGCCACGGCCATGTTGGCGCAGTGGTGCTTCACGCCCTGGAACATGGCGATGGGCCGACCGAACTGCTGGCGGTCCTTGGCGTAGGCGGCTGCCATCTCGGTGCACTCGCGGGCCGCCCCGGTGGCCTCGGCGGAGAGCACCGTGCGGGCGAGGTCGATCGCGGTGCGGGCGGCGCCGGCGAGCACCTGGGCCTCGGCGCCGTCGAAGGTCACGCGGGCGCTGCGGCGACCGGGGTCGAGGGCGGGCGGCACCTCGACGGAGACGCCGCTGCCGGTGAGGTCGACGACGGCGACATCGTCGCCCACGGGGACCACGACCACCTGGGCGAGGGCGCCGCCGGGCACGATCGCCGAGCCGGTGAGGCGGCCGCCGTCGAGCGAGGCGTCGACGTGGAACGCGTAGGCGCCCACGGAGGAGCCGTCGGCCAGGCCGGGCAGGTGCGCGGCCTGGACGTCGTCGCCGGTGGCGGTGGACAGCACGGCGCTCGCGATGAGGGTGGGCACGAAGGGGCCGGGCGCGGCGACCCGGCCGAGCTGCTCGGCCACGATCGCCAGCTCTTCGACCCCGTACCCGGAGCCGCCGTGGGCCTCGGGCACGTGCAGGCCGAGCCAGCCGTTGGCCGCGAACTCGCTCCAGAAGGAGGGCAGCTGCTCCTCGGGGGTCTCCAGCTGCGCCCGGTTCGCCGCCCGGGCGTCCTTCTTCGTCAGGAAGTCGGCGACGGTCTCGGTGAGGGACCGGTGTTCGTCAGTGATCGCGATCGACATGGGCCGAGCGTAGGGCACAACTTGACCGTTCGGTCAAGTAGGGCTCACCCCACGGGTGCGCAGTCGTGCCCGCACGAACCCGGCTCACCCTCGCCCTCGGCCGGGCGGTGGAGGACCGCCTTCGACGGCAGGAGCCGGACGACCTCGCCGATCACCTCGGCCGAGGCGTCGAAGATGAGCGAGTAGCCGCCGGGCTCGTCGGGCGGGACGACGACGCTGGCGTGCGCGCGCTCGCCGACGTTGCGGGCGGTGTGCCGCCCGGCCGGCGCCTCGAAGGCGCCCTCGGCCCAGCGGAGGAAGGTGGCGACCAGGTGCGGCGGTCCGTCGTCGCCCGCCGTGATCACGTAGGCGGGTCGCCGGCGCTGCGCCAGCTCGTCCCGCAGGGCATCGAGGTCCACGGGGATCGACATGCCTCGGACGCTACGCCTCAGACCGTGACCGACGTCAGGTCGTCGCCGAGCACGATGGGTCCGGCGAAGTGCTCGGCGGCGATCGCCCGCCACTGCTCCTCCTGGCCGGGCTGCAGCGCCGGGACGTAGTGGGTCAGCACCAGCGTGCCGACGCCGTTGCGGGCCGCGGTCTCGCCGGCCTGGGCGACGGTGGAGTGGTAGTCGAGGATGTCCTGGAGCCGGGGGCTGGGGACCATCGCCACCAGGTCGTCGCGGATGACGGTCTGCACGTAGGCGTCGGCGCCGGCGCACAGCTCGTCGAGCCCGGCGCAGGGGACCGTGTCGCCGGCCAGGGCCACCACCGTGCCTTCGTGCTCGATGCGGTAGCCGATGGTCGGTTCCACCGGGCGGTGGTCGGTGGCGTGCGTGGTGACGGTGCAGGGGCCGACCTCGAACGACGCCCCCGGTCCATGCTCGGTGACGACGAGATCGGGGCCCTGGGTCAGATCGGCGTGGTGGTCGAGGCGGTACCCGACGTCCGGTGCCAGCATCTGGAGCATGCCGGCCACGACCTCGGCCGTGCCGACCGGTCCGTGGATCGCCAGCGCGGCGGGTACCGGGCTCGTGATCCAGTGGGACGTCACGACGTCGTTCAGCGAACAGACGTGGTCGCTGTGGAGGTGGGTGAGCAGCACGGCGTGCAGCGCGCTCGGGAACATGCCGGCGCCGGCGAGGCGCAGCACGACGCCCCGGCCGGCGTCGACCAGCAGGTTCGTCCCGCCTGCCTGCACGAGCGTGGCCGGGCCGGCCCGGTCCGGATCGGGGAGCGGGCTGCCGGTTCCGAGGAGCGTGAGCGTGACGGGCACCCGCCCAGCAGAACATCTGCGAGTTCGACTGTCAATTGTCGTTGGAATCGTCCGCGGCGCCCGGGCGTTGGACGGGAACATGGACACGGCCGCCCTCCGCCAGCTCGTCGCCTCCAACCAGCACGGCGTGCTGGTCACGATCAAGCGAGACGGTCGGCCGCAGCTGTCGAACGTCGTCTACGCGTTCGGACCCGACGACGTGATCCGCATCTCGGTCACCGACGACCGGGCGAAGACGGCGAACCTCCGGCGCGATCCGCGGGCCAGCCTGCACGTCAGCCGCAACGACTTCTGGGCGTACGCCGTCGTCGAGGGCACCGCCCGGCTCCTCCCCGTCGCCGAGGCGCCCGACGACCCGACCGTCGAGGCGCTCGTCGAGCTGTACCGAGCGGTCTCCGGCGAGCACGACGACTGGGACGAGTACCGGCGGGCCATGGTCGCCGACCGGCGGCTCGTGGTCGAGCTCCCGGTCGAGCGCCTCTATGGGATGGCCTGACCCGAGCCGGCGCCGCGCTCAACCGAGGGGCGTGAGGGTGGCGTAGCCGTGGGCGAAGGCCTCGGCCTCGTCCCGGCCCGGCACGACGGTGGACGTGCAGTCGGAGCGCAGCTCCGGCGGTGCCGTGCGCGTGGCGCGGGCGGTGAGCCGCCCTCGCAGCATGCCGTGCTCGCAGCTGGGCACCGCCAGCCGGCGGGCGCCGCCGTCGAGCAGGGCGTCGAGCTCGAGGTCGACCACGTCGAGGAGCTGCATGGTGGCGGCGGCGAGATCGGGCTGGGGGCCGGGGCCGGAGCCGACGACCAGGGCGGGGACGTCGCGGGCCTCGGCGACCGACGCCTCGGCGGACGTGCCCCCGATGCCGTGCCCGTCGGCGATGCCCACGACGACGAGGTCCGCTTCGGGGTCGGCGTCGAGCGCGGCGCCGACGGCGTCGGCGGCGGTCTGCCCGGTGACGGCCACCGGGAAGCCGCTCATCGTGACGTCGCCCGTGCCGTCCGCCACGGCGATCACCACCCGCAGGTCGGGACGCTGGGCGAGGGCGCCGGCGGCGGCGTCGAGACCCGGGTCGCCGGCGCCTCCGGGGTGGGTGAGCACGACCGTGAGCCCGTCCGCGACGGACGGCGCCGGGGGCAGGGTGTCGCGGGCGCTCGCCAGCTCGAGGTCGACGTCGGCGGGCCCGCCCCGGCGCGCGGCCGGGTCCGCCGCCTCCCCGTCCGAGCCGCAGGCGCCGAGTGCCAGCACCGCGACGACGGCCAGTCCCCCGAGCCGCAACCGCATCTCGTCGGCCAGTGTGGACCTCTCGCGCCGGCGGCGGGTGGATGGTGCCCCGGTACCCTCCGCGGGCGTGGACATCGCCGAGTTCCAGGCCACCATCGCCGCCACGTACGGCGAGCGCGACGCCGACCGGGGCACCGCCCCGACGGTGGCGTGGCTGTGCGAGGAGGTCGGCGAGCTGGCCCAGGCGGCCCGCAAGGGCAGCCCGGCCCAGCAGCTGCACGAGCTGGGCGACGTGCTGGCGTGGGTGGCATCGCTGGCCCACCAGCTGGGACTGAGCCTCGACGAGGCCGCCCAGCGCTACGCCGCCGGCTG
>DASUEE010000231.1:0-2951 GCA_036275235.1 Acidimicrobiales bacterium
GGCGAAGGGCACGCGGACGTACTCCGCCTGGGTGCCGTCGATGAGGTGGCCGAGGATCCAACCGCCGCCGCCCAGGCACTGCCCGTAGCGACCCTCGCGGCAGAAGCGGCACGAACCGCACGAGGTGACGCAGGACACGAGCACCTTGTCGCCGACCGCCACGTTCTTCACGCCGGCGCCCACCTCCTCGACCGTGCCGACGGCCTCGTGGCCGAGGATCCGGCCGTCGGTGACGGCGGGGACGTCGCCCTTCAGGATGTGGAGGTCGGTGCCGCAGATCGTGACGGCATCCACCCGCACGATCGCATCCGTGTCGTCCTGGATGGTGGGCTTCGGGACCTCCTCCCAGTCCTTCTCCCCCGGCCCGTGGTACACGATGGCGCGCATGGCGCTTCCTCCCGGTCGTCGCTGAGTCACCTCCGATCGTCCGCCTCGGTCGGCGGAGCGAACAGGGACCAACGTCCCCCGGCGGCCGGGCGCCGCCGTCCGCGCCGGCCGGCGCCACGTAGGTTCCCACGCATGGCGTTCGAGACGATCACCGGGTACTGCTGGCCCCAGAGCGTCGAGCCCGGCGAGCGGGTCGGGCTGCACCTGTCGTCGCCGGGCGGGCGGCAGGTCCGGGTCGAGGTGGCGCGCGTGGGCGGCACGCGCGACGTCGTGTGGTCCGGGGAGGTCGGGGCCGACCACCACCCGACGCCTCCGGACGCCGCCTCGGACGGGTGCGACTGGCCCGCGGCCGCGTCGATCGACGTCGGCGAGGGCTGGCGCTCGGGCTACCACGAGGTCGTGCTCACCGTCGACGTCGACGGGCGGGAGCGCACGAGCCACGCCTTCTTCGTGGTGCGGCCGACCGCCGGATCGACGAACACGATCCTGTTGCAGCTGGCCGCCAACACCTGGCACGCCTACAACGACTTCGGCGGCCGCAACCTCTACTCGGGCGGCACCACCGTCTCGATGCAGCGGCCGATGTCGCCCGGCTACCTGCACAAGCCACCCGGTCCGGGTCGGCGGGTGACGAACCAGAGCGCCGACGACCGCCAGATGACCGCCCACGTCGGCTACCTCCGGTTGAACCACCTGTCCCCGTGGGCCGGCTCGGCGGGGTGGCCGGACTGGGAGCAGCCGTTCCTCGAGTGGGCCGAGCGGCGCGGGTACGGCATCGACGTCGTGCTGAACAGCGACCTCGAGGAGTTCCCCGAGCTCGTCGACCGCTACCGGCTCGTGCTGTCGGTGGGCCACGACGAGTACTGGTCGGGGCCGATGCGCGACACGGTCGAGGGCTTCATCGGCCGCGGTGGCAACGTGGCGTTCTTCTCCGGCAACACCTCGCTGTGGCAGGTGCGACTGGAGGGCCACGACGGACAGGGCCGCGCCACGCAGATGGTGGGCTACAAGGGCCACTTCCACGGCGACCCGGTGTTCGGCACCGACCGCCAGGCCGAGCTCACCACCCTGTGGTCCGACCACCTGCTCGGCCGGCCCGAGAACCACATGACCGGCGTCAGCTTCACCCGGGGCGGGTACCACCGCATCGGCAAGGCGGTCACCAACGGCGCCGGCGGCTACACGATCCACCGGTCCGACCACTGGCTCTTCGACGGCACCGACCTCCAGTACGGCGATCTCCTCGGCGCCGACGCGAAGGTCGTGGGCTACGAGTGCGACGGCTGCGCCTTCGCCACCCGCGACGGCCTGCCGCACCCCACCGGCGAGGACGGCACACCGGAGGGCTTCGTCATCCTCGGCTCGACGCCGGTCACACACTTCACGCACACCAACGCACCCCGGCCGCCGGCGCCGGGCACGCCGTCGGAGCTCGAGTACCTCGCGTCCCGGGTGTTCGGCGAGCGGGGCCAGGAGGAGCGCATCCGCCACGGGCACGCCGTGCTCGGCACCTACACCTCGCCCGGCGGCGGCACGGTGATCACGTCGGGCTCCACCGACTGGGCCCATGGCCTCGCCGCCCACGACCGCGACATCGAGCAGATCACGGCCAACGTCCTCGACCGCCTCGGCTGACGGGCGCGCCGGCGGTCCGGCGAGCACGATCCCGGCGAAGGGGTGCATGATGCGCGCATGGACGATCGCGCCGTGGACCTGTTCGTCGGATCGATCGGTCGGTTCGCCGACCAGGTGGACGGCATCGCCGACGACCGCTGGCATGCCCCGACCGCGTGCGCCGAGTGGGACGTGCGCGCCCTGGTGAACCACGTGTGCGGCGAGCAGCTGTGGGCGCCGCACCTCGTGGACGGCGAGACCCTCGAGCAGGTGGGCGACCGCTACGACGGCGACGTCCTGGGCGACGACCCGAAGGCCACGTTCCGCCGGGCGGTCGAGGGGTCGACGGCCGCGTTCCGGCGCGCCGACCTCGACGCGCTCGTGCACCTGTCCTTCGGCGACGTGCCCTGCCGCACGTACCTCGACCAGATGCTCACCGACGCCGAGGTCCACGGCTGGGACCTGGCGAAGGGGCTGGGCGCCGACGCCGGCCTCGACCCCGAAACCGCCTCCTACCTGCTGCCCGGCGTGCGCGAGCAGGCCGACCTGCTCCAGGCGTCGGGCCTCTTCGACGAGCCCGTGCCGGTGGGCGACGAGGCCGACGACGCGGCCCGGCTCCTCGGCCTCCTGGGTCGCCGACCCTGAGCGCTCCCGGCGGGACCTAGGGTGCCGGCCGTGGTGAACGACCCGCTGACCGACGCCATCCCAGACGGCGAACACCAGGAGTTCGCCGGCATCCGCATCGACCTGTTCCAGGCCGGTGACGCCCGCGTGAAGCGCCTCGTCTACCAGGCCGGCGGACGGTGGTCCGTCCACGTGAAGCCCCACATCGGCACCGATCTGTGCGACCACGCCCACGTCGGGTTCCTGGTGCGGGGACGTCTCGCCGGCGAGTACCCGGACGGCTGCACGTTCGACTTCGTGGCGCCCACCGGCGTGCACATCGACCC
>DASUEE010000232.1:0-6496 GCA_036275235.1 Acidimicrobiales bacterium
CGGCCCTCCTCGGCCTGCTCGAGGGCGTGGGCGCACCACCCGATCACCCGGCTGGCGGCGAACGTCGGTGTGAACAGCGACCGGTCGAGCCCGCAGATCGCCATCACGACCGCGGCGTACCACTCGACGTTGGCGCGGAGCGCGTGCCCCGGCTTGGCGTCGGCGAGGGCAGCCTCGACTGCGGCCTCGACCGCGATCGCCCGCTCGGCGAGCTCACCCCCGAGGCCGGTCGCGATCTCCCGCAACAGCACGCAGCGCGGGTCGTCGGTGCGGTAGACGGCGTGGCCGAAGCCCATGACCCGCCCGCCCCTCGCCAGCGTGTCGCGCACCCACGTGCCTGCGCGGTCGGGCGACCCGATCGCATCGAGCGCGTCGAGCGACCGGCTCGGCGCGCCGCCGTGGAGCGGCCCGACGAGGGCGCCGAGCGCGCCGACCAGCATCGAACCCAGGTCGGAGCCCGTCGAGGTGATCACCCGGGCGGTGAACGTCGAGGCGTTGAAGCCGTGGTCGAGCCCGAGGATCAGGTACTGCTCGATCGCCCGTGCGTGGTCGGGGTCGGGTTCGGTCCCGAAGAGCATGCGCAGGTAGTCGGTGGCGAGCGGCAGGTCGGTGCGGGCGGGCACCGGGTCGAGGCCCTGGCGCAGGCGGTGGATCGCGGCGACGAGTGCGGGCACCGGCGTGCTCAGCGCGAGCGCCTGGTGGCGGCGCTGGTCCGCGCTGACGTCGAGCACGGGCGGCAGGGACAGCGTCGAGGCGTGGTGCGAGAGCGCGGTCCGCAGCGCGCCCACCACCGAGTCGCTGTCCCGGGCGATCACGGGCAGGGCGCGCAGGACCGTCGGCGAGAGCGGTCGGAACGGTGCGAGCTGCTCGGCGAACTCCCGCTGCCGCGTCGCGTCGGGCAGGTGCCCGTCGAGCAGCAGGTGCCAGACGTCCTCCAGGCTCCGGCGTCGGGCCAGCTCCGGCGCCGAGTGCTGGCGGTAGTGGTAGAAGCCCTCGTCGCCTCGCACGTCGCCGATCGTGGTCTCGGCGACGACGAGGCCCTTCAGGCCAGGCGGTGCATCCAGAGGGGCGGAGGTCGTGGTCATGGACCGATGGTCGTCCCTCCCCATCGAGCGATCAACGTTGATCGCATCAATGCTTCCTCCAGGTCTACGCTCGACCGGTGGCCGGACCGACGTGGCTCACCAGCGAGGAGGCTGCCCGCCGGCTGGGGGTGAAGCCGGAGACGCTCTACGCGTACGTCAGCCGGGGCCTCATCCGGAGCGAGCGGGTCCCGGGGCAGCGCCGCAGCCGGTTCCTGCGCACCGACGTCGAGCGCCATGCGGCACGGAGCAGGCGCGGGGGTCGGGCCGGCGGGCTCGAGGTGGTCATCGAGACCGAGCTCACCCTGCTGGAACCGGCCGGTCGACTGGCGTACCGGGGCTGGGACGTGGCCGACGCCGTCGCCGACGCGACCTTCGAGGAGGTGGCCGCCTGGCTCTGGACGGGTGCGCGCGACACCACTCCCTTCGTCGCCCCCGCCGGGTTGGCCGAGGTGGCGGCGGTCGACGAGGACCTCGATCCCGTCGACCGCTGGCGTGCCGCTCTCCCCCGCCTCCGCTCGCGCGATCCCCTGCGCGGCGATCGCCGGCCCTCGGCCGTGCAGTCCACCGGGCGCTCGCTGCTCGCCGCCCTGGTCGACTCGTTGCCGGTCCTCGGCACGGCGCCCGCCGGCGACGCGCCGATCGCCGCCCGCCTCTGGCCCCGCCTCACCGCGGCGCCGCCCAGCGCGCGCCGCACCGCGGTGCTCGACGCCGCACTGGTGCTGCTCGCCGACCACGAGATGGCCGCGTCCACCCTCGCCGTGCGGGTGGCGGCGTCGGCGTGGGCCGACCCGTACCTCGTCGTCCAGGCGGGGCTCGCCGCGCTCGGGGGCCCGCTCCACGGTGGCGCCGGCGAGGACGCCCGCCGCCTGCTGCGCGACGCCGCACGCGACGGTGCCGCCGAGGCGGTGGGCGCCCGCCTGTCCGCCGGGCAGCGCATCCCCGGCTTCGGCCACCGGGTCTACGAGGACCACGACCCGCGCTTCGCCCTCGTGCTCGCCCGACTGGACGCGCTCGGCGACACCCCGCCGGCCGTGCACGACGTGCTCCACGTGGTCGCCGGTCGAGGCCTCCCGTTCCCGAACGTCGACCTCGCCGTGGCGGCGGTGGCCGAGGCGTACGGGTTCGTCGACGGCGCCAGCCAGCTGGTCTTCGCCACCGCCCGCACCGTCGGCTGGCTCGCCCACGCCATCGAGGAGTACGAGCACAGCCTGCGGTTCCGCACCCGCGCCGCCTACGTCGGCCCCCGCCCCTGACCCGAGCGACTTCGGCGGGCCGCCGCCCCCGCCGGTACCTTCGACGGCCGTGTCCCCCCACGCCGGCGCCAGCGCGCCGCCCTCGCTGGTCGATCGCGACCGGGCGCGGGTCTGGCACCCGTACGCTCCCATGCCGGCGTCGCTGGCCCCGGTGCCGGTCGTCGCCGCCGACGGCACCCGCCTCACCCTCGCCGACGGGCGCCGGGTGGTGGACGGCATGTCGTCGTGGTGGGCCGCCATCCACGGCTACCGCCACCCCGTGCTCGACCAGGCCATCCGCGACCAGCTCGACGCCACCGCCCACGTCATGTTCGGCGGCATCACCCACGCGCCGGCGGTGGAGCTGGCCGAGCAGCTCGTCGACATCGCCCCCGCCGGCCTCGAGCACGTGTTCCTCGCCGACTCCGGCTCCGTCTCGGTCGAGGTCGCGATCAAGATGGCGCTGCAGCACGCCCGGGGCACGGGCCGACCGGGCCGCACCCGGTTGCTGACCGTCCGTGGCGGCTACCACGGCGACACGCTCGCCTGCATGTCGGTGTGCGACCCGGTGAACGGGATGCACTCGATGTTCTCCGAGGTGCTCCCCGAGCAGCTGTTCGCGCCCGTGCCCACACCGGCGTTCGGCGACGAGTACGACGACTCCCACGTCGCCGAGCTGGCCGCGCTGCTCGCCCGGCACCACGACGAGGTCGCCGCCGTGATCCTCGAGCCGATCGTCCAGGGCGCCGGCGGGATGCGCTTCTACGCGCCCGGCTACCTCGCCGCGGTCCGGCTCCTGTGCGACGAGCACGACGTGCTGCTCATCGCCGACGAGATCGCCACCGGCTTCGGTCGCAGCGGCGAGCTGTTCGGCTGCGACCACGCCGGCATCGCGCCGGACATCATGTGCCTCGGCAAGGCCCTCACCGGCGGGTACCTCACCATGGCGGCCGTGCTGTGCACGCCCGAGGTCGCCGCCGGGGTCAGCGCCGCAGAGTCCGGCGCCCTCATGCACGGGCCGACCTTCATGGGCAACCCGCTCGCCGCTGCGGTGTCCCTGGCATCGGTCCGGCTGCTGCTCTCGCGCGACTGGCGGGAGGAGGTGGCGGGGATCGAGGCCGGGCTGCGCGAGGGCCTGGCCCCGCTGGCCGGCGCGTCGGGCGTCACCGACGTCCGGGTGCTCGGCGCGATCGGCGTGGTGGAGCTGGACGAGCCCGTCGACATGGCCTCTTCGCAGCAGGTCCTGCTCGACCACGGCGTCTGGCTGCGCCCGTTCGGCCGGCTCCTCTACGCGATGCCCCCGTTCGTGAGCACCGGCGACGACGTGCGGTCGATCACCGAAGCGATGCGGGCCGTCGTCGCGGCCACCACGGTCCCGTGACCGGTCCAGCCTGGGTCCGGTCCCAGCTCGACGAGGTGCGGGGTGCGGACCGCTGGCGCACGACGCGGTCCTTCGACGCCGCCGGCCAGGCCGGCACGCTGCACGGGCGACCCGTGGTCTCCTTCGCCGGCAACGACTACCTCGGGCTCTCGACGCACCCGGTGGTGGTGCGCGGCGCCCACGACGCCCTCGACCGCTGGGGCGCAGGCACCACCGCGAGCCGCCTCGTGGTCGGCACCCGACCCGTCCACGACGACCTCGAGGCGGCGTTGGCGGCGTGGAAGGGGACGGAGGCCGCAGTCGTCCTGCCGTCGGGGTACGCCGCCAACCTCGCCGTGCTGACGAGCTTCGGCGGACCGGACTGCCTCGTGGTCAGCGACGAGCTCAACCACGCCTCGATCATCGACGGCTGCCGCCTCGCCCGATCCCCGGTCGCCATCGCCCGCCACGCCGACCCGGACCACGTCGACCGGCTGCTGGCATCGCGCACCGTCGACCGGGCGCTCGTCGTCACGGACGCCGTGTTCTCGATGGACGGCGACGAGGCCCCGGTCGCCGCCCTCGCCGAGGTGTGCGCCCGTCACCAGGCGCTGCTCGTGCTCGACGAGGCGCACGCCGTGCTCGGACCCGACGTGCCCGACGTCCCCGGCCTCTCGATGGTGCGGGTGCTCACCCTCTCGAAGGCGCTCGGCTCGCTGGGCGGCGCGATCGCCGGGACACGGGACGCCGTCGACCTCGTGGTCAACCGCGCCCGCCCGTTCATCTTCACCACCGGTCTCTCGCCGGCGGACGCGGCAGCCGCCCTCGCCGCCGTCGGCATCGTGCGCAGCGCCGAAGGATCGGAGCTGCGGTCCCGTCTGCGCGACCTCGTCGAGCGGGTGCGCCCCGGTCACCCCTCGCCGATCGTGCCGGTGGTCCTGGGCGAGGAGCGAGCCGCGCTCGACGCCTCCACCGCGCTGCTGGAGGAGGGCCTGCTCGTCCCGGCCATCCGCCCGCCCACCGTGGCGCCCGGGACGTCGCGCCTGCGCATCGCCCTGTCGGCGGCGCACACGGACGCGCAGGTCGACCGCCTCCTCGCCGCCCTCGCCCCTCTCCGAGCTGGCAGGCCCTCCGTCGCACCCCCGTCGGGAACTGGCAGCGGCTCCGTTGCACCGAGGGCACGATCGTGAGCAGGCCGGAGCGGCTCGTCGGGGTCTGCGGGACCGCCACCGAGGTGGGCAAGACGTGGGTCGGCGCCACGCTGCTGACCGAGCTCCGCCGCCGTGGCCGAGCGGTCGCCGCCCGCAAGCCGCTCCAGTCCTTCGACCCCGACGATGCCGTGCCCACCGACGCCGAGGTGCTCTCGGCCGCCACCGGCGAGGACCCCTACGACGTCTGCCCTCCGGACGGGTGGTTCCCCGTCCCGATGGCACCCCCGATGGCCGCCGAGGCGCTCGGCCGTCGCTGCCCGACCCTGGCCGAGGTCGTCGCGTCGATCACATGGCCGGCGGCGTGCGACCTCGGCGTGGTCGAGACCGTCGGCGGGGTCCGCTCGCCGCTGGCGGAGGACGGCGACAGCTGCGACCTCGTCGTGGCGCTCGACGTCGACGTGGTCCTGCTCGTGGCCGACGCCGGGCTCGGCACGATCGACGCCGTCCGCGCTGCGGTCGACGCCCTCGCCCCACTGCCGGTGGTCACCGTCCTCAACCGCTACGACGAGGTCGATGACCTCCACCGCCGGAACCTGACCTGGCTCACGGAGCGGGACGGGTACGACGTGGTCAACCGGCTCGAGGACGCGATCGAGCTCCTGCGCTGACGACGTGCCGGCGCGGGGTCCGTGTCCGGTTGATCGTGTCCGCGCGGCCTCGTAGGTTCGCGCAAACGTGCGTTGCCACCAGCGCACCCCGGGGAAGCACATGGACGCCGTCCCCCAGGAGGGCACCGTGCCCACCACCCCCGCCGCGGCGGGGTACCGCGTGGTCGCACCCGACCAGCGCGGGTACGGCGGGACGACCCGCCCCGAGGCGGTCGAGGACTACGACATCTCCCACCTCACCGGAGACATGGTCGGGCTGCTCGACCTGCTGGGCGAGGAGCGGGCGACCTTCGTGGGGCACGACTGGGGGTCGATCGTCGTCTGGCAGATGGCCGTGCTGCACCAGGAGCGGGTGGAGGCGGTCTGCGGCATGAGCGTGCCCTTCGTCCCCCCAGGAGCCGGGCGTGGCCGACGCCGAGCTCGGCGCCGACCCGGCGAAGACGATGCGACGCATGCTCGCCGGCCTCGGGAACCCCGACGACCTGACGCCGGACCAGGCGTCGGCAGCCGCCGCGGACGACGGGCGCGGCTTCGTCGACCGGATCCCCGAACCGGACGGCCTCCCGGCCTGGCTGACCCAGGCGGAGCTCGACCACCGCGGGTCGGTGATGTTCCCCGGTGACGGACACTGGGTCCAGCAGGAAGCACCCATGCCGGTGAACGCAGCCCTGCTCGGGTTCCTCGACCAGCTGCGGGGAGGGACCTCCTCGCGACCACCGACCACCAACCCTCGGCGACCGGCTCGACCGCATCCCTCGCCCGATCCGAGGTCCGGTCCGGGCGTTATGGTCGGTTCCGATGGATGCCGGCGCCGGACCCACCACCCGCCGCGTGCGCCTCGACAGCGAGGAGCGGCGGAGCCAGATCCTGCAGGCCGCCACCGGCCTGTTCCTGCGCCGGCCCTACGCCGACGTGTCGATCACGGACATCGCCGAGGCCGCCGGGGTCGCGCGGGGCCTGCTGCACCACTACTTCGAGTCGAAGCGCGCCCTGTACCTCG
>DASUEE010000233.1:0-9928 GCA_036275235.1 Acidimicrobiales bacterium
GCCTACGGCGAGTACGCCTTCGGCCGGCTCGAGGACCGCTGCTTCCTCCTCGAACGGTGAGCGGGCTGCCGCTCGCCGACCTGCGGGTCGTCGACGCCTCCACGGTGCTGGCCGGGCCGTCGTGCGCCCGCTACCTGGCCGACTTCGGCGCCGACGTCATCAAGGTCGAGCGGCCGGGCGCCGGCGACGGCACCCGCGACATGTTCCGGCGCGACCCCGCCGACGGCGTCACGTTCTTCTGGAAGCTGCTCGGCCGCGGGAAGCGCACGATCGTCCTCGACCTCAAGGCCGACGAAGGCCGGGCCGCGATGCTCGACCTCTGCACGTCGGCCGACGTGCTCGTCGAGAACTTCCGCCCCGGCACGCTGGAGCGGCTCGGCCTCGGGCCCGACGTGCTCCACGCCCGCAACCCCGGCCTGGTGATCACCCGCGTGACCGGCTTCGGCCAGGATGGCCCCTATGCCGGCCGCGCCGGGTTCGCCACGCTGGCCGAGGCCATGTCCGGGTTCGCCAGCCTCACCGGGGAACCCGACGGCGGCCCGCTCCTCCCGCCCATCGCGCTCACCGACGAGGTGACCGGGCTCGCTGCGGCGTTCGCCACGATGGTCGCCGTCCACTCCGGGGTGGGGCAGGTGGTCGACGTGAACCTGCTCGAGTCGATGCTCCAGATCATGGGACCGCTCGTGTCCGCCGCCGCAGCCGAGGGCTACGAGCAGCCCCGCCTCGGCGCCGGCATCCCCTACACGGTCCCTCGGGGCACCTGGCGCTGCGCCGACGGCGGGTGGGTGGCGATCTCCACGTCGGCCGAGTCGGTCGCCCGCCGGGTCCTCGACCTCGTCGGGCTCGGAGACGACCCGTCGCTGCAGAGCTTCGAGGGGCGGGTGGGCGCCAGGGAGCGCATCGACGCCCGCATGGCGGAGTGGATCGGGCAGCACACCCAGGACGAGGTCCTCGCCGCGTTCGAGGCCGCCGAGGCCGCCTGCGCCCCCGTGTACTCCATGACCGACGTCCTGGCCGACCCCCACGTGCGGGCGCGGGGTGCGGTGGAGGTGGTCGACGGCACGCCCATGCAGGGCCTCGTCGCCCGGCTGTCCGCCACCCCCGGTCGCATCCGCTGGGCGGGTCGCCCGATCGGCGCGGACACCGACGCGGTGCTCGACGAGCTGGCCGGACGCACGAACGAGGACCGGGGGTAGGTTCACGGCCGACGAGAGGAGCTCCATGCGCATCGGGATCGTTGCGCCGCCGTGGTTGCCGGTCCCACCGCCGCGCTACGGAGGCACGGAAGCCATCGTCGACCGCCTGGCGCGCGGGTTCCTCGCCGCAGGCCACGAGGTCCTGCTGTGGACCACGGGGGACTCCACGTGCCCGGTGCCGAAGAGCTGGGCGCTGGCGGAGGCCGCAACCGAGCACATGGGCTTCGACGCCATCGAGCTGCACCACCTCGTGCGCGGCTACCGGACCCTGGTCGAGTGGGGCGCAGACATCGTCCACGACCACACGCTCATCGGCCCCGTGTACTCCTGCCGACACCCCGAGCTGGTCGTGGTCACCACCAACCACGGCCCCTTCGACAGCTACCTCTCCAGCCTCTACCGGAGCATCGGCGAGGACGTGCCGATCATCGCCATCAGCCACGACCAGGCGTCGAGGGCCGAGGGCGTGACGCTGGCCGGGGTGATCCATCACGGGATCGACCTCGACAGCTTCCCCGTCGGCGACGGCGGCGGCGACGAGCACGGCGAGTACTTCCTGTACCTCGGGCGCATGGCGCCGGAGAAGGGGGCGCGCCGCGCCGCCCTCGCCGCCCGCCAGGCGGGCGCCCGCCTGCTGATCGCCGCCAAGATGATCGAGCCCGCCGAGCACCGGTTCTTCGAGGAGCAGGTGCAGCCGCTCCTCGACGACCGGGTCAGGTACATCGGCGAGGTGGGCGGCGATGAGCGGCTGCGCCTGCTCCAGGGGGCCACGGCGCTGCTCAACCCGATCGCCTGGCCGGAGCCGTTCGGGTTGGTCATGATCGAGGCGCTCGCCTCCGGGACGCCCGTGCTCGCGTTCCCGAACGGCTCGGTGCCCGAGATCGTCGACCACGGGATCACCGGGTTCCACTGCACCGATGTCGACGACCTCGCGGCGCGGCTCGGCGACGCCGGTGCGCTCGACCGCGCCGCCTGCCGCGACGCCGCCGAGCGCCGCTTCAGCACCCAGCGCATGGTCACCGACCACCTCGCCCTGTTCGAGCGCGTGGTCGCCGACCGGGACCGACGGCGGGTGGGGACGTGATCGACGCCTCGCCGTACGAGGGCACCACGCCGGTGGCCTCGCTCGGCGCGTCCGACGGCACCGTCACCCTCGTGGAGGGGCAGACGTTCGCGCTGTCCGGCCGCACCGGCGACATGCGCGAGGACCTGCCGAACGGCCTGTTCGTCCTCGACACCCGCGTGCTCTCCCGCTGGGAGCTCCGGGTGAACGGCCACCAGCTCGAGCCCCTGGCCGTCGAGCTCGAGACGCCCTTCGCCGCCCGGTTCGCCGCGCGCAGCGCACCCGAGACCGGCCACGCCGACGCCAGCCTCGTCGTGTTCCGCGAGCGGTTCGTCGGCCTCGGCATGCGCGAGGACGTCCGCATCACCAACCACGGCGCCGATCCCGTGGCCCTCCTCGTCGAACTGCGGTGCGACACCGACTTCGCCGACCTGTTCGAGGTCAAGGAGAGCCGCGTCCGCCGCCGGGGCCGGCACAGCCACGAGATCGAGCCGGCCCGGATGCGCTTCGGCCACCGGGCCGACGCGGTGGACAAGGAGGTCCACGTCTCCTTCGACCGGGACGCCACCGTCGAGCCGGGGGTGGCCAGCTGGCACGAGACGCTCGCGCCCGGCGAGCGGTGGGAGGTCCGCATCTCGGTGACGCTGGCGGTGGGCGGCGCGCTCGTCGAGCCGGAGTTCCCCACCATCGACGGGGCGGTGCCGCCGGCCGCCCGCAGACTGGAGGAGTGGGAGGAGAACCTCCCGGTGATCCGCTCCGACCACGCCGGCCTCACCGAGACGCTGCGGCGGTCCTCCGTCGACCTCGGCGCGCTCCGCATCTTCGACCCCGACCACCCGGACCTCCCCATCCTCGCCGCGGGCGCGCCGTGGTTCATGACCGTGTTCGGTCGCGACTCGCTGCTCACCGCCTGGATGACGCTCCTCGCCGACTCGTCCCTGGCGCACGGCGTGCTGGAGACGCTCGCCCGGTTCCAGGGCGACGACGTCGACCCCTCCACCGAGGAGGAGCCGGGGAAGATCCTGCACGAGATGCGCTTCGGGGACGCCGGTGGCCTGGCGCTGGGCGGCGGGAGCGTCTACTACGGCACCGCCGACGCCACCCCGCTGTTCGTGATGCTCCTCGGCGAGCTGCGCCGGTGGAACCCCGACGACCAGCTGGTCGGGCGGCTCCTCCCCCACGCCGACCGGGCGCTCGACTGGATCGAGCACTTCGGCGACCGGGACGGCGACGGGTACGTCGAGTACCAGCGCAGCGACGAGCGGGGCCTCGCCAACCAGGGATGGAAGGACTCCTGGGACGCGATCCGCTTCGCCGACGGGCGCTTCGCCGAGCCGCCCATCGCCCTCGCCGAGGTGCAGGGCTACGTGTACGCCGCGTACGTCGCCCGCGCCCACTTCGCCCAGGAGGCCGGCGACGACGACGCGTTCGCCCGCTGGAGCGAGAAGGCGTCAACGCTGCGCCGGCGGTTCAACGAGGACTTCTGGCTCGAGTCCGAGGGCACCTACGCGCTCGCCCTCGACCGCGACAAGCGACCGGTCGATTCCGTGTGCTCCAACGCCGGCCACTGCCTGTGGACCGGCATCGTCGATCCAGAGCGGGCGGGCTCGGTCGCTGACCGCCTGCTGGCGCCGGACTCCTTCACTGGCTTCGGGATCCGGACGATGGCGTCGTCCATGGCCGCGTACAACCCGGTCAGCTACCACAACGGCTCGGTCTGGCCGCACGACAACGCCCTGTGCATCGCCGGACTGACCCGGTACGGGTTCACCGAGCACGCGCACCGCGTCATCGAGGCCCAGCTTTCGGCCGCCGAGCAGCAGGGCGGCGCCCTGCCCGAGCTGTTCGCCGGCTTCGGCACCGACGAGCTGTCGATACCCGCCGTGTACCCGACGTCGTGCTCGCCCCAGGCGTGGGCGGCCGCCGCTCCGCTGCTGTGGCTGCGGTCGCTGCTTCGGCTCGACCCGTGGGCGGCCCGGGGCCAGCTGTGGCTGGACCCGTCGCTGCCGGCGAGCATCCGACGGCTCCACGTGGACGGCATCCGCATCGCCGGCCGCACCATCGGCATCGGGGTCGACGACGGCCGCGTCCAGGTCGACGGCGCCGAGGGCCTCGAGGTCCTGCACCGCCCGCGCCCGCCGATGAGCACGACGCTCGCCGGCACGACGCCCGCCTGACGTTCAGGGCGTGGCGACCTCGATGCGATCGGTGGACCAGTCGCGGGCGGCGACGAGGGCGGCCCGCGCCTTGGCCTCGAGCTCGTCGGCCTCGAGCCCGTGCGTGGGGTAGGCGGCGACACCGGCCCGGAAGCGGCGGACCTGGCCGGCCTCGACGAGGTTGCGCCGGACGCGCTCGGCGGTCCACACCGCGCCGTCCTCGCCGGTGTCCTCGAGGATGCACACGTAGGTGCCCTCCCCGCCCCGGCCGGCGACGTCGGCCTCGCGCAGGGTCCGGCGCAGGACCTGCGCGATGTCGGCGGTGGCCACCGGGACCGTGAGCCGACCGCCCTCGGTCTCGATCGCCTCGAAGCACACGAGCGACAGCGGGCGCAGCGAGCGTCGCGCCACCGCCACCCGGCCCCGCAGGGTGGTGGCGACGAAGTGCTCGTCGAGCAGGGCGGGGCCGTCGATCGCCGGGCCGGCCTCGAACAGGGCCCGCATCGGGTCGTCCGCCGGCTCCTCGTCGTCCTCGGCGCCGGCGAGCAGCGCCTCGAGGTCCTGGATGCCCTCGGCCGCCTCCGCCGAGGCGGCCCGGTCACGGGCGAGGCGGCCGTCGAGCGCGAGCAGGGCCGTGACGGCGCTGGCGGTGCCGCCCACCACCGCGAGCAGGGGGCTGGCGAGGGCGACGGCCCCGACACCCGCGGCCGCCGCGATCGATGCGGCAGCGACGAGCACCCAGGCCGGCACGGTCAGCCCTCGACCAGCCCGAGGACCTCGCCCATGATCTTGGTGAGGTCGAAGTCCTTGGGGGTGTAGACCGCGGCGACGCCCGCTTCGAGCAGCGGGGCCCGGTCGTCCTCGGGGATGATGCCGCCGGCGACCACCGGTGCATCGCAGCCGGCCTCGCGGATGAGGCGGACGGTCTCGGGGATGAGCTCGAGGTGGCTGCCGGAGAGGATCGAGAGGCCGACGGCGTCGACGTCCTCGTCGGCCGCCACCTGCGCGATCTGCGCCGGTGTCAGCCGGATGCCCTGGTAGATGACCTCGAACCCCGCGTCCCGGGCGGCGACCGCGATCTGCTCGGCGCCGTTGGAGTGGCCGTCGAGGCCGGGCTTCGCGACGAGGAGCCGGGGCGGGCCGCCGGCGCGCTGCTTGATCTGCTCGGCCACCGCGCGCAGGCCCTGGCTGACCCCGTGCCCGGCGGCCGCCGCGACGCCGGTGGGCGCCCGGTACTCGCCGAACACCTCCCGCAGGAGGCCCGACCACTCGCCGGTGGTGCCGCCGGCGTGGGCGAGGTCGATGGTGGCCGGCATGATGTTCTCGCCGCTCTCGGCGACCCGGCGCAGCTCGTCGAGGCTGCGCTTCACGGCGTCGCTGTCCCGCTCGGAGCGCCAGCGCTGCACGTCGGCGATGAGCTCGTCCTGCACGCCGGGGTCGACCTTCAAGATGGCGTCCTCGCCCCCGAGGGGTGACGGAGCCGTCTCGGTGAAGGCGTTCACGCCCACGACCACCTGGTCGCCGGACTCGATGCGACGGATGCGCTCGGCGTGGCTGCGGACGAGCCGGCCCTTCATCTCGTCGATGGCCTCGAACGCGCCGCCGAGCCCGAGGATGTCCTCCATCTCGGCCCAGGCCGCCTCGGCGAGGTCGGTGGTCAGGCGCTCCATGACGTGGGAGCCGTCGAAGATGTCGTCGTACTCGAGCAGGTCGGTCTCGTGCGCCAGGACCTGCTGGACCCGCAGCGACCACTGCTGGTCCCAGGGTCGGGGCAGGCCGAGCGCCTCGTTCCACGCCGGCAGCTGGATCGAGCGGGCCCGGGCGCTCTTGGACAGCGTGACCCCGAGCGCCTCGAGCACGATCCGCTGCACGTTGTTCTCGGCCTGCTGCTCGGTGAGGCCGAGGCTGTTCACCTGCACCCCGTAGCGGAACCGCAGCGCCTTGTCGTCGGTGACGCCGTAGCGCTCCCGCCCGATGCGCTCCCACAGCTGGGTGAAGGCCCGCATCTTCGCCGTCTCCTCGACGAAGCGGATGCCGGCGTTGACGAAGAAGCTGATCGAGCCGAAGACCTGGGCGAAGCGGTCCTCGGCGACCTGGCCCGACTCCTTCACCGCGTCGAGCACGCCGATGGCGTTGGCGAGGCTGTAGGCGATCTCCTGGACCGGCGTCGCCCCCGCCTCCTGCAGGTGGTAGCTGCACACGTTCATCGGGTTCCACTTCGGGATCCACTCGGCGCAGAAGGCGATCATGTCGACGATGAGCCGCCGGCTCGGGATGGGCGGGAAGATGTACGTGCCCCGGCTCAGGTACTCCTTGACGATGTCGTTCTGCGTGGTGCCGCGCAGCGCCTTCGACTCGGTGCCGTGGTCCTCGGCGTTGGCCACGTAGAGGCCGAGCATCCACGCCGCGGGGGCGTTGATGGTCATCGACGTGTTCATCTCGCCCTGCGGGATGCCGTCGAGCAGCTCGCGCATGTGGCCGAGGTGGGCGACGGGCACGCCGACCTTACCCACCTCGCCCCGGGCCAGGACGTGGTCGGGGTCGTAGCCGGTCTGGGTCGGCAGGTCGAAGGCGATCGACAGGCCGGTCTGCCCCTTGGCGAGGTTCGTCCGGTACAGCTCGTTGCTGGCCTTCGCGGTCGAGTGCCCGGAGTAGGTCCGCATCAGCCACGGGCGGTCCTTCTCACGGGGCGTGCCGGGCGTCGGGGCGCTCATGGCGCACATCCTCCAACAACTGCGAGAACCCTCGCCACCTCAGGCGCGCAGCATCCGCGCCACCGCGGTGGTGACCTCCTGCACCTTGGCGTCGAAGTCGCCGTGGTCATCGGCGGCGGCCGCCTCGCGCACGCAGTGGCGGATGTGCTCGTCGAGCAACCCCATGCCCACGCCCTGGAGCGCTTTGGTCACGGAGGCGATCTGCGTCAGCACGTCGATGCAGTACGCCTCCTCGTCGACCAACCGCTGGAGGCCCCGGACCTGACCCTCGATCCGCCGGAGGCGGGCGGTGTACTGGTCCTTCGTCATGGAGTAGCCGGGCATGGTCGCATCATACCCGATGGGGGTTGGGGGTATAGGCGATCTGCGGTATGCTCTCGGCATGCGCACCAAGGTCGACCTCCCCGTCGAGGGCATGACATGCGCGGCCTGCTCGTCCCGCATCCAGCGGGGGCTCGGCAAGCTCGAGGGCGTCGAGCACGCCAACGTCAGCCTCGCCTCCGCTCGCGCCACCGTCGTGTTCGACGACGAGCATCTCGGTCGGGACGACTTCGAGGCCGTCATCACCCGCCTCGGCTACTCGGTCCCCGAGGTCGACGACCACGAGGCCGCTGAGGCGCGGTGGATCCGCACCCTCAGCCGCCGCCTGCTGCTCGCCGCCTCGCTCACCGTGCCGGTCGTCCTCGTGTCGATGGTGCCGGCCCTGCAGCTCGACGGCTGGGCCTGGCTGGCCCTCGCGCTCACCACCCCGGTGGTCTTCGTCAGCGGCATCGGGTTCCACCGCGCTGCGGTGGTCAACGCCCGCCACGGCACCGCCACCATGGACACGCTCGTGTCCATCGGCACGCTGGCGGCCTACGCGTGGTCGGTGGTCGCGCTGGTGTTCCTCGACGCCGGGGAGACCGACGACGGGATGGCCGGGATGGCCGACATGGCGAGCGGGTCCGGGACCGCCCACGTCTACTTCGAGACGGCCGCCGTCATCATCACGCTGATCCTGCTCGGCAAGTGGTTCGAAGCCCGGGCGAAGCGCCGCAGCGGGGAGGCCATCCGAGCCCTGGCCGAGCTCGGTGCCCGCACCGCCACCCTCGAGGACGGCACCGAGATCAGCGTCGACGACCTCGCCGTCGGGATGCGCTTCGTGGTGCGACCCGGCGAGAAGGTGCCCACGGACGGGCGGGTGGTCGACGGCACCTCGGCCGTCGACGAGTCCATGCTCACGGGCGAGCCCGTGCCCGTCGACAAGTCGCCCGGCGACGAGGTCATCGGCGCCACCGTGAACACCGACGGACGGTTGGTGGTGGAGGCCACGCGGGTCGGTGCCGACACCGCCCTGGCCCAGATCGTGCGCATGGTCGAGGACGCCCAGGGGTCCTCGGCACCCGTGCAGCGCCTCGCCGACCGCATCGCCGGGATCTTCGTGCCGGCGGTGCTGGCCGTCGCCACGGCGACCCTCGCCGGCTGGTTCCTCACCGGCCATCCCGCCGAGGACGCCTTCACCGCGGCGGTCGCCGTGCTGATCATCGCCTGCCCGTGCGCCCTCGGCCTGGCGACGCCGACGGCGATCATGGTCGGCACCGGGCGGGGCGCGCAGATGGGCGTGCTGATCAAGGGCGGCGAGGTGCTCGAGCGCACCCGCGCCGTCGACACCGTGGTGCTCGACAAGACGGGCACCCTCACCGAGGCTCGCATGTCGCTGGTGGCCGCCCGTGCGGTGGAGCCGGACGTCGACGACTCGGTGCTGCTCCGCCGCGCCGCGTCGGTGGAGGCGATGAGCGAGCACCCCATCGCCGCGGCGATCGCGGCGGGCAGCGCCGACCTGCGACCTGTCGAGGACTTCCGCAACCTGCCCGGGCGGGGCGTGCGGGGCACGGTCGACGGCGTCGAGGTCCTCGTGGGCCGGCGGCTGCTGTTCGACGACGTCCCCGCCGCGGTCGAGGAGGCCGCCGCCGCGCTCGAGGCCGAGGGCCGCACGGCCGTGCTGGCCGGCTGGGACGGCCGGGCGCGGGGTGTGCTCGCCGTGGCCGACACGCTCAAGCCCTCCGCCGCCGAGGCGGTGTCGTCGCTGCACGACATGGGGCTGCGCACGGTGCTGCTCACCGGCGACAACCGGCGCACGGCCGAGGCCGTCGCCGCCCAGGTCGGGATCGACACCGTGATCGCCGAGGTCCTCCCCGACGACAAGCTCGCCGAGGTGCGCCGCCTGCAGGACGAGGGCCGGGTCGTGGCGATGGTGGGCGACGGCGTGAACGACGCCCCGGCGCTGGCCGCCGCCGAGCTGGGCATCGCCATCGGGACCGGCACCGACGTGGCCATCGAGGCCTCCGACCTCACCCTGGTGAGCGGCGACCCACGGGGGGTCGCCGACGCCATCGCCCTGAGCCGCCGCACCCTGTCCACGATCAAGGGCAACCTGTTCTGGGCCTTCGCCTACAACACCGCCGCGATCCCGCTCGCCGCGCTCGGCCTCCTCACCCCGATGGTCGCCGCCGGGGCGATGGGCTTCTCGAGCGTCTTCGTCGTCTCCAACTCCCTGCGCCTGCGGCGCTTCCGCAGCCGGCGCACCCACACCCAGGAGGACCGCCGTGTCGACCACCACCTACTCCGTTCCTGACATCTCCTGCGACCACTGCGTCGCCGCCATCACCGGCGCCGTCTCCCCGCTCGAGGGGGTCGAGTCCGTCGACGTCGCCGTCGACGCCAAGACGGTGACGGTCACCGGCGACTTCGACGACGCCGCCGTGCGGGGCGCGATCGACGACGCCGGCTACGACGTGGCGTAGCCGCCGGCGGGGCGCC
>DASUEE010000234.1:0-7211 GCA_036275235.1 Acidimicrobiales bacterium
GCCGGCGAGGTCGCCGCGGAACCACTCCTCGTGCAGCTTGGTGAGCTCGCGGCCGATGGCGACGGGTCGGCCGCGGCCGCACGCCTCGATCAGGTCGGCGATGGTGCGCTCGGCCCGGTGCGGGGCCTCGTAGAGCACGACCGTGCGCGGCTCGGCGGCCACCGCGACGAGCCGCTCGGTGCGCCCGCTCCCCTTGCGGGGCAGGAAGCCCTCGAACGCGAAGCGACCCGTCGGCAGGCCGCTCCCGGCCAGGGCGGTGGTGGCCGCGGTCGGTCCGGGCACGACCTCGACGGGCAGGTCGGCCTCGACGAACGCCGAGACGACGTCCTCGCCGGGGTCCGACACGCCGGGCATCCCTGCGTCGGTCACCAGCGCGACGACCGCGCCCGACCGGGCCCGGGCGACCAGCTCCGTCGCGGCCCGGCGCTCGGTGTGGTCGTTCACGACCACGAGCTCGCGGCGCTCGATGCCCGCCGCCGAGAGGAGCCGTCCCGTGCGGCGGGTGTCCTCGCAGGCGACGAGGTCGGCCCCGGCGAGGGCCTCACGCCCCCGCGGCGACAGGTCGCCCAGGTTCCCGATGGGGGTGCCGACGACGACGAGCCGGCCGGTCACGGCGAGCCGGGGTGCTGCACGCGCACCTCGAGCACCTGGCCGGGGCACAGCCCCCACCGCTCGAAGGACCCGGCCTCCGCCTCGAGCACCCGGCGCGCCGCCAGCACGGGCATGCCGATGCGGTGGCGGGGCATGGTGGCGCAGCGCAGCACGGTGCCCTCGGCGTCGAGGTGGGCGACGTCGATGGGGAACCGCATGCCCATCGTGTGCACCGAGCGGACGCCCTCGATCAGGAGCGCGCCCTCGACGCCGTCACGGCCGAGGAGGCCTCGACGGCGGTCCCGGCGGGTGGACGCGATCTCGAGGCTGGCGAGCACCTGGTCGTCGCGCAGGAGCCACGGCATCGTCCTTCAGTCTGCCGCTCGCGTCACACGTTGAACCGGAACTCGAGCACGTCGCCGTCCTGGACGACGTAGTCCTTGCCCTCCACCCGCAGCTTGCCGACCTCCTTGGCGGCGTTCCACGAGCCGCACGCCAGCAGCTCGTCCCACTGGATGCACTCGGCGCGGATGAAGCCCCGCTGGAAGTCCGTGTGGATCACGCCCGCCGCCTCGGGTGCCTTGGCCCCGGCGCGGAACGTCCAGGCCCGGCTCTCCTTCTCCCCGGTGGTGAAGTACGTCCGCAGGCCCATGAGCTGGTAGGCGGCGTGGAGGAACCGGGGCAGCGCGCCCTCGCCGAGCCCGAGGCCCTCGAGCATCTCGACCCGCTCCTCCTCGGTGTCGAGCGTCGCCGCCTCGGCCTCCAGCTGCACGCACATGCCGATGACCTCGGCCACCCCGCCGAGCTCCTCGGCCACCGGCTTCACCGCGGCATCGATCTCGTCGAGCTGGTCGTCGCCGACGTTCACGATGGCGATGACCGGCCGGTTGGTGAGCAGGAAGTGCGGCCGCAGCTCCTCGCGGTCGGACGCCTTCATGTCGGAGCGGTAGATCGGCGTGCCCTCGCCGAGGATGCGCACCGCCTCCTCGAGCACGGCGATCTCGCCGGCGAGGGACTTGTCGCCCTTCAGCATCCGCCGCTGCTTGTCGAGGCGCTTCTCCACCGTCTCGAGGTCGGCGAGGGTGAGCTCGAGCTCGACGACCCGCAGGTGCTCGAGGGGGTCGGAGGGGCCGGGGACGTCGTCGTCCTCGAACGCCCGCAGCACGAACACCACGGCATCGACCTCGCGGATGTGGGCGAGGAACTGGTTGCCGAGGCCCTCCCCCTTCGACGCCCCCTCGACCAGGCCACCGATGTCGACGAACTGCACCGACGCCGGGACCACGTTCCGGCTCTTCGACATCTCGGCCAGCTTGGTGAGCCGGTCGTCCGGCACCTTGGCGACGCCGACGTTGGGATCGGTGGTGGCGAACGCATAGGGAGCGGCCAGGGCGCCGCCGCCCGAGAGCGCGTTGTACAGCGAGGACTTCCCGGCGTTGGGGAGACCGACGAACCCGAAGCGTTCCATGAGGCCGGCAACGGTAGTGGGGTGGCTACGGTGCGCCGACATGGTGCTCCGGCGCCCACGGGACCCCCTCTCCGATCTCGACCCCGCCCGCATCAGCGCCGGCCGGCGGCCCGACGCCGTCGCCGCGCTCGACGCAGCTCGCCGCTACGACGCCATCGTCGGCCGTGCCCCCTCCGGTCCGGTCCGTGAGCGCCTCGAGTCCCTCCGCTCCGACGTGCACGCCGCGGTCCGCGAGGTCTTCGACGCCGCCGAGCGCACCGATCGCCGGGCGGCGACCCTCGGCGACCTCGACCCGGACCAGGTCACCCGCCGACTGAAGGAGGTGCGCCGCCAGCTGGCCCGCGCCGAGCAGGACGGCCGCGACGCTCCGGACCTCCGTGAGGCGGCCGAGTCGCTCGACCGCCAGCTCGGGTCCGTGCACGCCGTGTGGGACGCGGTCGATCGGGCGGCCGAGGAGCTGCACCGGGTCCAGCTCCGACTCGGGGAGGTCGTCGCCCTGGCCGGCGCCCTCGCCGCCGACCTGCCCGAGCTCGCCGTCGACCGGATCGGTGGGGTGGCCGACGAGCTGCAGGCGCTGCGCCTCGCCCTGGCCGAGCTCTCCTGAGCTCCTAGTCGAAGCCCTCGAACACGTCCTCGAGCAGCTCGGCGAACATGCCCTTGCGCTTGCGCTTCCGCCGGCGGGGATCGCCCCGGTCGTCGTACCGGTCGCGGTCGTCGTCCCAGCGGTCGTCCGGGTGCGCCCTCCGGTCCGACGCCAGAGGTGGCGGCGTCCGCTGCGGCTGGGGATCGGTGATCCGGGGCTCCGGGGAGCGGGCCTCCACGAGGTCGAGCAGCTTCTCGAGCTCACCGCGGTCGAGCCACAGGCCGCGGCACCGGGGGCAGTGGTCGACCTCGATGCCGTCCCGGATGTGCTCGACGAGCTCGGTGTCCAGGCAGACGGGGCAGCGCATGGCCGGAGGCTACCGAGCGGGCCCCGGCGGATCCCGACGCCGGTAGCGTCGGCGCCGTGCCCCGGGGCTGCGACCACGACCACGACGGCGGACCGCTCGACCCGGTCGAGGTCCTCGACCGCATCGTCTACCTGCTCGACCGGCGCCTGGAGGAGGGCCGCCGGGTACGGGCCTACGCGAACGCCCGCGACCTGATCGCCGAGCTCGACGCCGACGAGCTGCTCACCCGCCACCGCGAGCGCACCCTGACCGAGCTGCCCGGCATCGGGCCGGCGACCAGCACGGTGATCGCGCAGGCGCTCGACGGCGAGGTGCCCGGGAAGCTGGCCGAGCTGGAGGCCAGCAACCCGGTCGATGCAGGCGAGGGCGCCGAGCTGCGCGCGGCGCTCCGGGGCGACTGCCACCTGCACTCGGAGTGGTCCGACGGCGGGGCGCCCATCGAGAAGATGGCCGAGGCCGCCCGCGCCCTCGGGCACGAGTACGTGGTGCTCACCGACCACTCCCCCCGGCTCACGGTGGCCCACGGCCTCGACGCCGAGCGCCTGCGCCGGCAGCTCGACGTGGTCGACGAGCTCAACGCCGCCTACCGGCGTGACGGCACCGACTTCCGCATCCTCACCGGGATCGAGGTCGACATCCTCGTCGACGGCTCGCTCGACCAGGACGAGGAGCTGCTCGCCCGGCTCGACGTCGTGGTGGCCAGCGTGCACTCGAAGCTGTCGATGGACCCGAAGGAGATGACGCGGCGCATGGTGATGGCCGTCGCCAGCCCCCACGTCGACATCCTCGGCCACTGCACCGGCCAGAAGCTGCCCGGGCGCATGCGTCCCATCGGGCAGAGCGACTTCGCCGGCCGCATCGGGTCGAGCTTCGACGCCGACGTCGTGTTCGCGGCCTGCGCCCGCTTCGACACCGCCGTGGAGATCAACTGCCGGCCCGAGCGCATGGATCCGCCCGACCACCTCCTCGAGCTGGCGCTCGAGTGGGGGTGCAAGGTCGCCATCGACACCGACGCCCATGCGCCGGGCCAGCTCGAGTGGCAGCCCTTCGGCTGCGACAAGGCCGCCCGCCAGGGCGTCACCGCGGAGCAGGTCGTCAACACCTGGTCGGCGGGCGAGCTGGTCGAGTGGGCGGCAGCCCACCCGACCAGCTGATCCGCCGCCTCAGCCCTTCGGCCCGCGCCCCTCGGGTGGGCCGCGCCTGCCCTTGCCCCGGCCGGGACCCTCGTCGCTCGTCGCCGGCTCGTCATCGGACAGCCGGAGCAGGAACAGGCCCTCGTTGATGCCGGTCACGGCGATCGTCCCGGACTCGAAGTACGGGTAGTTCGACCACGTGCCCTCGAAGACCGCCTGCGGGTCCTCGTCGTCGTAGGGGTACACGTCGAAGAACGCCCGCGGGTCGAGGCGGGGGTCGGCGGGGTCGTCGAGGGTCGCGACGCCGAGCACGCGGAGCCCGCTCGTGTAGTTCGACTGGTACACGAGACCCTCGTGCACGTAGTTGTTGTGGTCGATCGAGACCGTGTCGTGGTGGTGGTAGTCGTGCACCACGGGCGCATCGAGGTCGCTGACGTCGAGCACCATCGTGCGGGTGCGGGTGCCGGGCTCGGCCTGCTCGTCGAGCTCGTCGTTGGTGAGCAGGTAGCGCTGGTCCTCGGTGAGCCACCCCTGGTGGGCGTACGCCACGTCCTCGTAGTCGATGGTGGAGATCGTCCGCATGCCGAGCGGCTTGTCGGTCACGTCGACGATCGCCACCTTGTCCTCGGCGGCGTTGAAGCAGATCTCCCGCCCCTGGTGGTCGGCGTCGGGCCCGCGGTAGACCACGCACTGCGTGTCGTGGACGTAGGCCACCCCGACGGGCAGTCCGACGGTGCGGGCCGCGGTTCCGGGTCCGCCGTCGAGCGGGTGGCAGCCGGCGAAGGTCGGGTTCGCCGGGTCGTTGATGTCGACCATGTGCAGGCCCGAGAGGCACTGGTCCGGGGCGACGAGCGCCGCGTTGCCGCCGACGATGTAGGCGAAGCCGGTCTCCTCGTTGATGGCGACGTTGTGCGCCGACATCACCCCGTCGTAGCGGGCCGTCGGCGACAGCTCCTGCGCCTCGGTCACGCCGCGCAGCTCCGTGAGGTCGAACACGGTCATGCCGTGGGGCATCGACTCGCTGACGATGAAGGCGTGGTCCTGGAAGACCTTGATGTCGTGCCAGATCTCCTGCAGCACGGCCTCGTTGGGCAGCCACCCCACGTAGAGGGGGGCGTACGGGTCGGTCACGTTGTAGAAGGCGACGCCGTTCGTCTTGCCGAACATGACGTACTCCTCCGACGTCTCGGGGTCGGTCCAGCCCCAGATGTCGCTCACGCCGGCGCCGTCGAACTCCTCCTGCGGCACGAACGACAGCAGGTCGACGCCGTCGCACGCGAAGGGTCCCGCGGTGCCGTCGACGCAGGGCTGGTCGACGATCCGGGGCAGCGGCTCGCGGGTGTCGGCCAGCGCCACCGAGACTGCCGTGCCGGCGAGCAGCGCATCCCGCACGGCGACGGCCTCCGGCACGCGGTACAGCTCGAGGGCGGGGATCTCGCCAGCCAGGGCGGTGGCGCTCCCGTTCGGCTCGCTGCCCTCCGCCGGCAGCGAGACCAGCGCGATGGCACCCGCCTGCTGGGCGGACTGCACCTTCTGGGCGAAGGTCGAGACCGGGCACGGGTCGGTGGTGGCCTCGTCGTCGATGAACGCGACCTTGCCGGCCACGTCGACGGCGGCGTAGCTCAGGGGTGAGCAACCGCTGCCGGCGTACACGAGCGGGCCGGACTGGTCCTCGATCGGCGCCGTGTCGCCCCACTGGACGGCGGCCAGGTCGGCGGCGAGCTCCGAGGGAGCCTGCACCCGGACCACGACGCCGCCCGCCGCCTGCTGCTTGTGGCTCGTCTCGAGCGGGTCCGGGTGGGCGTCGGCCAGCGGCGACGAGACCACCGCGCCGGCGAGGAGCGCCGCCAGCGCGAGTCCCGACGCCCACGCGCGGCGCGAACGGAGCATCCGGTCCATCAGGTTCCCTCCAGGCTGACCGTGCCCGCCGCCTGCACCTCACTTCTCGCCCTGGTGCGCCGATTCCTCCCGGCCGCCCGTCTGGCACGCTGCCGCCGTGGTCCGCACCCCCTCGCTCCCGGACCGCGTGCGCTCGGCCGCGGCGCAGGTGGCGGGGTCCTCTCACCTCGTCCGCATCGATGCACCGGCGCTCGACCGCCTCGCGGCGTCGCTCGACCCGGCGCCGCCGGCGCCCCTCCCCGAGGAGCGCTGGACCGGCAGCCCGGAGCAGCGGGCCATGGCCGTCCTGGCCTGGAACACCGTGAACTTCGGCTCCGGGTGGTTCCCCCACGTGGCGAAGCTGCCCGGGCGCTCCGGCGCACGCACGCTCGCGACGCGCTGGCACGAGCACTGCGACCGCCACGGGGTGCCCGACGCCGGATGGCTCGCCCGCGTGACGGTGCCCGAGGTGGCCGAGCTCTTCGCCCAGCCGGCACAGGGCGAGCTGCTCGGGCTCCTCGAGGCCTTCGCCGTCGCGTGGCGCGAGCTGGGGCAGCACCTGCTGGAGCACCACGACGGGTCGGCCGCCGGGCTGGTCGACGCGGCTGGAGGGTCGGGAGCGGCGCTCGCCGAGGAGCTGGCGTCGCTGCCCGCGTGGGACGACCGCCACCGGCTCGACGAGCTCGAGGTGCCCCTGTACAAGCGGGCGCAGATCGTGGTGTCGCACCTGGCGAGCAGCGGTCTCGGGGACTTCGACGACCTCGACCGGCTCACCGCCTTCGCCGACAACCTCGTGCCCCACGTGCTGAAGGTGCACGGCGTCCTCGTGGTCGACCCGTCGCTCGACCAGCGGATCGAGCGGGGCGAGCTGCTGGCGTCCGGCGAGCGGGGCGAGGTCGAGCTGCGGGCGCTCGGCGTCCACGCCGTGGAGCTCCTCGTCGAGCGGCTCCGGGTGGCCGGCCACGACCACGTGACGGCGGCCGACGTCGACCACCGGCTCTGGCAGGCCGGCCAGGATCCGGCGGTGAAGGCCCGGCCCCGCCACCGATGCCGGTGCACCTTCTACTGATCCACGTTGACATCGCGGGATGCCCTGGGCATCCTTGGGGGCGATGACCCGCGACCTGGGCCTCCTCCTCCTCACCTAGGCGAGCGCCACATACTGCGCTCGCCCGACCTCCTGTGCCTCCC
>DASUEE010000235.1:0-3066 GCA_036275235.1 Acidimicrobiales bacterium
GGCCGGCGAGTCGGGCGTGCAGGAGTGGCTCAGCTTCTACTTCAAGGCCCCGATGGTCGCGAACGAGGAGCTGCTGCCCGAGCACGACATCTTCATCCAGCAGATCAAGCTGAAGAACACGCTGCGCACGTGGATGGGTGAGGAACCGGTCACCCACACCGAGCAGTAGAACGTACGTGTGAGCGACGACGTGACCGCCGAGCAGGCGAACATCATCCCGCAGACCCTGGTGGGCATCTCCTTCCCGGACATCTTCCGGGCCCAGGAGTTCCTCACCGCCGTCACCCGCCTCAAGGCGAACGGCTCGCTCGTGCTCGAGGACGCCGTGATCGTGGTCAAGGACGACGACGGCAAGACCGTGGTGCGCGAGACGATCGACCCGCAGCCCGGCCGCTCGGCGATGACCGGTGGCATGTGGACGGGCCTGTTCGGCCTGCTGCTCGGCGGGCCCGTCGGCTGGGCGGCCGGTGCGGCCATCGGCGCCGGCGCCGGCGCGCTCACGGCCAAGGTCGTCGACCTCGGCATCTCCGACGAGTGGGTGGACTGGTTCCGCGAGGCCGTGAAGCCGGGCACCGCGACGGTGGCGATCCTCGCCAGCGAGATCGTCGAGGACCACCTCGTCAAGGAGGTGCACCGCTTCGCCGGTGCCGAGCTGGTGTACGCGAACTTCGACGCCGAGATGATGCGTCGCCTGCGAGACGCCCTCGACGAGTAGCCAGCGATCGCGGGCGGGTGGTCCCGTGAGGGTGGCAGGATCGCGCCATGGGCCTCTCCATGACCGTGGACGAGCGTGAGGAGTTCCTCGCTGGCGTGCACGTCGGGGTCCTCGCCGTCGAGCGGACCGACGGCCCGCCCCTCGCGGTGCCCGTCTGGTACGACTACCGGCCCGGCGGCGACCTGTGGATCCTCACGCCGGAGGACTCCGTGAAGGGGCAGCTGCTGATGGCGGCTCGGAGGTTCAGCCTCTGCGCCCAGGACGAGACCCCGCCCTTCTACCGCTACGTGAGCGTCGAGGGGCCGGTGGTCGCCATCCGCGCCGCCGACGAGGACGACGACTCCCGCCCCATGGCGCACCGCTACCTCGGCCCCGACATCGGCGACGAGTACGTCGAGAGCGCCGACGAGCAGAGCCTCAAGTTCTGCATGCGGCCCGAGCGCTGGTGGAGCGTCGACTACTCGAAGCTGGCCGCCACCACCTGAACCGCGACGGAGCCGGTGCCTCGGCGACGTTGGAGGGGGCGATGGTGGGCACACGGACCTCGGAGCGGACGACCGACGACCGCCCGGACCTCCACGACCTGCTCGCCGTCCTCGACGCGGAGCTGGCGAACGTCTTCTCCTTCCTCCTCCGCCGGTGCGGCGATCGCGCCCTGGCGGAGGACCTGGCGGCAGACGTCGCCCTCCGAGCCGTGCGGGAGACCAAGCGGTCCGGGGTGGTGGTGACGCCCGCGTGGCTCACCACCGTCGCCCGCAACCGGCTCGTCGACCACTGGCGGTCTGCGGCACGGGAGGAGCGCCGGCTGAGGCTGGCGTGGTCCGACCCGGACCCCGACCACTGGTCGGACGACGGCAGCGCGGTCGATCGGGACGCAGTCGACCAGGTCATGCGACAGCTCCCGGCCGACTACCAGGCCGTGCTGTCGCTCCGGTACCTGGACGACCTCTCGGTGCCCGCGGTCGCCGACGTGCTGGGACGCAGCGTGCACGCGACGGAGAGCCTGCTCGTTCGGGCCCGCCGCGCGTTCCGCCAGAGCTACCAGGAGCGAGACGATGGCTGACTGGTTCGAGACCCGGTTCCGCGAGGGTGCCGAGCGCGCGCCGATGGATCCTGCGTTCGCCGAACGGGTGCGAGCGCTGGTCGTGGAGGAGTGGCAGGCCGACGATCGGGACACCCGGTCCGACGGCACGGAGACGCACCTCGACGAGGGAGACATCATCATGTTGGACACCGAAGACCGCGCGATGGCGGGCGCGCCCGCCGAACCCCCACGCCGGCGACGCTGGCCGCTGGCGGCCGCGGCCGCCGCCGTCCTCGCCGTGGTGCTCGTCGGCACGGCGGTCGCCGGCGACGACGACCGCGACGTGGACACCGCCGGTCAGACCGGCGAGGGGACGTCGGATGCACCGGACCAGGTGGTCGTCGACGTGATGGCGGTCCCCTTCCTGGAGCCGATCGAGCCCGGGACCTACGCCATCGATCCGGACGCCGACGACGCCACCTCGATGAAGGTCCTGTTCGACGTGCCCGAGGGCTGGGAGTCCTGGCTCGGAGCGGTCCGGTTCGCGAACCGGGGACACGTCGCGCTCAGCATCGTCGAGGTCGAGAACCTCGTCGCCGAGGGCTGTCGTGGCCACTACCCGGCCGACCCGCCCGTGGGCCCGACGGTCGAGGACCTGGCGTCGGCGCTCACCGCCCTCGCGCCGTTCGAGGTGACGTCGCCCCCGGCTGCGGTCGACCTGCTCGGCCACACCGGGGTGCACCTGCAGCTCCGGGTGCCCGATCTGCCCACCGAGCCCGCCGAGCGGAGCAGCGACCGGGCGTTCGCCACCTGCACGGGCGGCCAGCTGCACAGCTGGTACGCCCCCAATCTCGACGGCGCCTACTACGGCTACAACGGCGAGCCGGGTCGGGTGGAGGACTACTGGATCCTCGACGTCGACGGCACCCGGCTGGTGCTGATCACCACCACGGGGCCCTCGTCGCCACCAGAGGACGTGGAGCAGCTCGGGCGGGTCTTCGACTCCGTCCGCATCGTCCCCTAGATCACCACAGGGCTGGGCCGCCCCGTCGCCGCTGAGGCGGTGGCGGGGCGGCCTAGTGTCCCGGCCGTGACGATCAACGACCTCTCCGGCCAGGTGGCCGTGGTGACCGGCGGCAACGGCGGCATCGGGCTCGGCTTCGCCGTGGGTTGCGCCCGGGCCGGTGCCGCCGTGGCCGTGTGGGCCCGCAACGCCGAGAAGTCCGCCGCCGCCGTCGAGCAGATCCGCAGCCACGGCGTCGACGCCATCGCCGTGTCCTGCGACGTGGCCGACGAGGAGTCGTCGGCCGCCGCGGTGGCCGAGACC
>DASUEE010000236.1:0-3680 GCA_036275235.1 Acidimicrobiales bacterium
TGGGACCGGGCGTGCTTCTCGCACCGGGCCGACGACCCGACGAAGCCGAACACCGAGGACAGCGCCAGCCACGTCCCGAAGTCCGTGGTGGTCAACCCGTTCTTCGACTGGTCCAACGACCACGCCCCCGGCACCGCGCTCGAGGACACCATCGTCTACGAGGTCCACGTCAAGGGCTTCACGGCGCGCATGCCCGGCATCCCCGACGAGCTCCGGGGCACCTATGCCGGTCTCGCCCACCCGGTGGCCATCGACCACCTCCGCCGGCTCGGGGTGACCGCCGTGGAGTTGCTTCCCGTCCAACAGTTCGTGCACGACCACTGGCTCGTGGAGAAGGGGTTGCGGAACTACTGGGGCTACAACTCGATCGCCTTCCTGGCGCCCCACAACGGCTACGCCGCCTGGGGCGACGACGGCAGCCAGGTGCAGGAGTTCCGCACGATGGTCAAGGCGCTGCACGACGCCGGCATCGAGGTCGTCCTCGACGTCGTCTACAACCACACCGCCGAGGGCGACGCCAACGGGCCCACGCTGTCGTTCAAGGGCATCGACAACGCCGCGTACTACCGGTTGGAGGAGGCCGACGCCGCCCGTTACCGGGACTACACCGGCACCGGGAACTCCATGAACATGCGCCACCCCCACGTGCTGCAGCTGATCATGGACTCGCTGCGGTACTGGGTCACCGAGATGCACGTCGACGGGTTCCGGTTCGACCTCGCCGCCACCCTCGCCCGCGAGCTGCACGACGTCGACCGCCTGTCGGCGTTCTTCGACCTCATCCAGCAGGACCCGGTCGTGTCGCAGGTGAAGCTGATCGCCGAGCCGTGGGACCTGGGGGAGGGGGGCTACCAGGTCGGCAACTTCCCGCCCCTGTGGTCGGAGTGGAACGGCAAGTTCCGCGACACGGTGCGCGACTACTGGCTCCAGCAGCACACCGCCGCGCTGCGCGACTTCGGGTACCGGTTCACCGGGTCCTCCGACCTCTACGAGGCGTCGAGCCGCCGGCCGTCGGCGTCGGTGAACTTCGTGACCGCCCACGACGGCTTCACGCTCGCCGACCTCGTCGCCTACGACCGCAAGCACAACGAGGCGAACCTCGAGGACGGGCGCGACGGCACCGACGACAACCGGTCGTGGAACCACGGGGTCGAGGGCCCGTCGGACGACCCAGAAGTGGTCGCCCTGCGCCGCCGGCAGGCCAAGAACATGCTCATCACCGTCATCTGCTCGCAGGGCGTGCCGATGCTGCTCGGTGGCGACGAGCTCGGGCGCACGCAGCACGGCAACAACAACGCCTACTGCCAGGACAACGAGATCTCCTGGTTCGACTGGGAGGCCGTCGACCCCGAGCTGCTCGCCTTCACCCGGGCGCTCGTCGAGCTGCGCCGCGACCACCCGGTGTTCCGGCGCCGGCGCTGGTTCCACGGCCGTCAGATCCACGGTTCCGACGTCGTCGACATCGGGTGGCTCAAGCCCGACGGCAGCCCCATGACGCACGACGACTGGAACTCCGGGCTGGCCGAGGCCATCGGCATCTTCCTGAACGGCCAGGCGATGCCCTCGGTCGACCGCCGGGGCGAGCCGATCGTCGACGACAGCTTCCTGCTGCTGCTGAACCCCTCCGCCGACGCCATCGACTGGACGCTGCCCGGACCGCCGCTGGGGGAGCGGTGGGTTGTGGCGCTGTCCTCCGACGACCGGCTCTCGGGCGCCCTCGTCCGCGAGCGCACGCTCGAGGTGATCGGGCGCTCGGCCACGGTGCTGCGCCGGCTGGGGTGAGCGCGGCCGGTGTCAGGCGAGCTGGCGGGCGACCGTCCCGTGGTCGTAGTACATCCGCTGGTTGATGAGGTCCTCGCCGTCGAACTCCGAGATCGACGCCATGCGCACCCGGAACCGCTTGCCGGTGGGCTCCACGCCATGCAGCTCGCCGGAGTGGGTGCCGCTCATCCAGAGCTCCCCGATGACGGCGCGATCGCTGTGGTGGTAGCAGATGACCTCGAAGCGCTGGTCCGGGAAGGCGCGCCGGCGCTCCTCGAGGTACCTGCGCAGGGCGTCAGCGCCCTCGAGGACCCGGCCGGCTCCGACGAGCTCCATGCGCGGGTGCACGAAGCTGCGGACCACGCCCTCGATGTCGCCCCGTGCGAGCGCGTCGAGGTTCCCCGACAGGACGGCCTCCCGGGCCTCGCGGAGCTTGTCGCTGATCGGGACGACGTCGGCCACGCCCGCTAGTCCAACAGGTCGGGCTGGTCGCGCACGATCTTGTCGTACAGCGGCTGGAAGGAGAGCCACCCCGCGAGGTGCGACCCGACCGCCTTGGCGGTGTCGCGGGCGACGTCGTCCTCGATGTGCACCGGCGTGCCGGCGGCCTCCGCCAGGAGCTGGACCTCGCAGCTGCGCTCCATCGTGACGTACCACCACGCGCACTCGTCGACGCTGTGCCCGACCGTGAGCAGCCCGTGGTTGCGCAGGATGGCGGCCTTGTGGCCGGCCAGCGCGTGGGCGATGCGCTTGCCCTCCTCGAGGTCGAGGACCACGCCGGTGTAGTCGTCGAACACGACGTGGTCGCCGTGGAAGGCGCAGGCGTCCTGGGTGAGCGCGTCGAGGGGGCGGGCGAGCGTGGACCAGGCCCGGCCGAAGCGGGAGTGGGTGTGGGCAGCAGCCACGACGTCAGGGCGGGCGGCGTGGATCTGGGAGTGGATGGCGAAGGCGGCGGCGTTCACCGGCCAATCGCCCTCGACGACCTTGCCGTCGCTGTCGACGCAGATGAGGTCGGACACGCGGATGAGGTCGAAGCTCATCCCGAAGGGGTTCACCCAGAACAGCTCGGGGTGCTCGGGATCGCGTGCGGTCACGTGGCCGGCGACGCCCTCGTTGAAGCCGAAGCGACCGAACAGCCGGAACGTGGCGGCCAGGCGCTGCTTGCGGTGGAGTCGCTCGTCCTCGACCGAGTCGAACTCGGGCATGGTGTGCGGCTTGAGGGGACGGGTCACGGCGGGCTCCCTCCGCGTCGGTGACGTGACGGCGGCGTCAGTCTAGGTGCGCACCGGTGGCCGTCGGGGTGCCGGTGGCCAAGCCCGCGAAGCCGCTCCACAGCAGGGAGGTGAGGTACGTGGTCAGCGCCTCGCGTGACATCGTCCGGCTGCGGATCCACCAGTCGCCGGCCTGGTGCACCATGCCGACCACGCCGAACCCGAACGGCTCGGCCCCGCCGGCGTCGAGTCCCAGCGCCCGGAGCTGGCCGCCGATCTGCACCGCCACCCGACGGGCGACGGCCTCGAGGATGGCGGCGGCGTCCTCGGGCCCGGAGCGGGCGGTGCTCGAGGTGAGGAAGGCGTACAGCTGGGGCTCGTCCTCGAGGAACCGCAGGTAGGCGTCGACGGTGCGGCGGAGCTGCTCGCGCGGGTCGGGGGTCTCCATCGGTGGCGCCAGCCGGTCCATGAGCACGGTGGCGTAGTGCTCGCCGATGGCTCGGACCAGGCCGTCGCGGTCGCCGAAGTGCCGGTACAGGATCGGCTTGGTCACGCCGCCGCTGGCCGCCAGCTGCTCCATCGACGCCTGGGGGCCCAGCGTCCGGATGGCCTCGACGGCGGCGGTGAGCAGCTGCCCGCGCCGTTCTTCGCGTGACGGCCGGGTCGACCGGCTCCGTGGCGCCATCGCGCGGATCGTACCGGCGGTCA
>DASUEE010000237.1:0-10428 GCA_036275235.1 Acidimicrobiales bacterium
GCCATCTCGGTCAGCACGGCCTCGGCGCCCCCGACGACGCCCCCGCCGTAGCGGGGCGGGACGAAGGCGATGGTCCCCTTCACGAGGGCTGCTCCGCGCCGACGTGCTCGACGTCGACGTGGAGGTCGACGCGACCGATCAGCGGCTTGCCGCTGAACACCGTGAAGTCCGCGGCGTTCAGGTCGTCGTCGTACTGGAAGGTCTCGCTCGGGTCCTGGAAGACGAAGCCCACCCGGTAGGCGCCGTCGAGCAGCGGCAGGTCGTGCACGACGAAGCGGACCTCGCCCTCGCCGTCGAGGTGGTACACGTCCTGGCCGGTGAGGTCGTAGGTGCTGGCGTTGAGCATCTGGACGCCGTCGTGGTCGGTGATGACCACCCGCATCCGCACGGCGAGCAGCGGCTCCTCGGCTCGGTAGCGGCAGCGCAGCACCGCGGTGTCGCCGGGGGCCATCTCGTTCGCGCCGTCCTGGTTGGCCGCCGTGGCACCGATGATCTTCAGCTCGGGCCGCTTCGGCACGTCCTCGATGCCGGCGTGGCGCCGGGTGGCGGCCTCACGCGCCGCCAGGTCCGCGCTGCGCTCCTCGGCCCGCAGGTGCAGGGCCCGGCGGTAGATGTTGGCCGCCTCGCGGGCGTCGCCGACGAAGAGGGGCCGGCCCTGGTCGAGCACCAGCGCCCGATCGCACATCTGGGTCATCTGGTCGGGCGCGTGGGTGACGAACACGATGCTGCGACCCTCGGCCTGGAAGGCACGGATGCGCTCGAGGCACTTGCGCTGGAAGTTCTCGTCCCCGACCGACAGGACCTCGTCGACGAGCAGCACGTCCGGTTCGAGGTTCACGGCCACGGCGAACCCGAGTCGGGCGTACATCCCCGAGGAGTAGTGCTTCACCTGGGCTTCGATGAAGTCCTCGAGCTCGGCGAACTCGACGATGTCGTCGAAGACCTGGTCGACGTGGTTCTTGGGGATGCCGAGGATCGCCGCGTTGAGGTAGATGTTCTCCCGCCCCGTGAGGTCCGGGTGGAAGCCGGCACCGAGCTCGAGCATGGCGGCGATTCGGCCGTGCACCCGGATGTGCCCGGAGCTCGGCCGGATCGTCCCGGCGATGCACTTGAGCAGCGTGGACTTCCCCGAGCCGTTGTGACCCAGCAGCCCGACGGTCTCGCCCGTCTCGACCTCGAGGTCGATCCCCTGCAGGGCGTGGAAGGTCTCCGGCGGGTTCCGGCCGATCTCGATCACCCGCTCCTTGATCGACTTCGTCGGCACGGTCTGGCGCTTGAACGTCTTGGAGACGTCGATCACCTCGATGATCGGGGCCACGCTCTAGAGCTCCTCGCCGAAGTCGGCCTCGATGCTGCCGAAGACCCGGACGGCGACGAGCAGCACCAGGGTGGCGACGGCGCCGCTGATGGCCAACCACGTGACGTACCAACCCATGCCGCGGTACATGAAGTCGAAGTACCCCTGCGCGTCGGTGCCGAGCTCGTGGGCCGGGTTGTAGATCACCCGCTGGAAGACGAGCACCACCGGCGTGAACGGGTTGAGCATGGCGATCCACTCGGGCAGGTCGCGTCGGACGAGCTCGTCGACGACCATGTCGTACTGGTAGACGATCGGCGTCAGCCAGAACCAGGCGAGCATCAGCAGCTCGAGCAGGTGCTGGATGTCTCGGTAGAGGACGTTGAGGGCCGAGAGCAGCACGCCGAGGGCCGCGGCCCACAGCAAGGTGACGGCGAGGGCCGGGACGAGCAGCGGCAGGTACCCCCACTCCGGCGAGCGCTGGAAGACGAGGAGCGCCAGCACGAGGACGACCGCCTGGAAGAAGAAGGTGATCAGCGCCGAGCCCACCGCCGACAGGGGCAGGATCTCGCGCGGGAACCACACCTTCTGCACGAGCGAGCCGTTGCCCGTGATCGACGCGGTGGCGGCGCTGGTGCCGGTGCTGAACAGCGTCCAGCACAGCAGTCCGGAGAGCAGGAACAGCCCGTAGAGCGGCACCGCCGCGCGCAGGAAGGTGGCGAACACCAGGCTGAACACCACGAGGTACATCAACGGGTTCAGCAGGGTCCAGAGGAACCCGAGGATGCTGTCCTTGTACCGGACCTTCACCTCCTTGCGGGTGAGCGAGGAGAGCAGCTCGCGGTACTCCCAGATCCGGGCGGCGCGACGGACCAGCGAGGGACGGGTCGTCTCGACCACGGGGTACCGCAAGCGCGGCGGTTCGGGGGCTCGGCTGGCGGTCACGGGGGACGGGTCTCCGGGTGGGGGACGGCGCACCACGCTACCCGTGGCGCGCGCGAGCACAGGGATCCGCGACGGCGCGCGTGACGGGTGCCTCAGCCGCTGAGCGAGCGGCTGTAGTACTCGTCGCTGGCCGCGAGGTGGGCGGCGAGGGCCACGTCGCCGACCCGCAGCAGCTCCTCGACCCAGAACTCGCGCCCACCGCTGTCGGCGGCCCGGTCCAGGACCTGGAGGTACAGGGCGTCGACCCGGTCCCGGCGCGACTCGAGCGAGGAGTAGAAGCTGCCGGCGACCTGCGTGCGGTTCAGCCGCCCGCTGCGCAGCTGGTCCACCCAGTGGCTCCGGCCCGATGCGTCGCTCTCCCGTCCCATGAGATCGCGGTAGAGCTCGTCGACGTACCCCTCCGGCGTGCGACCGACGCCGTTGTAGTACTCCTCGCTGCCGTAGAACTGGGCGGCGATCTGCTCGATCCGCATGCCCCGCTGCACCTGGCCGAGCCAGTAGCTGCGCCCGCCGGCGTCGGCCGGACGGCCGAAGACCTTCTGGTAGAGCTCGCTGATCTGGCGGCCTGCCCACTCGTCGGAGCGGGACAGACCGGTGGTGAGCGTGAACCGCTCGTCACGGCGGGCCTGGGCGCAGCCGGCCTCGGCCTCCGCGCCGCTCGGCGTGCGCCCGAGGAACAGGTCGTAGACGGCGTTGACGTAGCGGACCTCGGGTCCGCAGACCGGCGTGAACCAGTCGGAGTACAGCCCGGTGAGCGAGCGGACCGCGTTGCCGCTGACGTCGGCCGTGGTGCCGTTGGAGAAGCGCAGGCGGGCGGTGACGACGCGACCGCCGTCGGCGCCGAGCCCGTTGCGCTTGACGACCTCGACCTCGGTGAGGCGGCCGCCCTTGCCGTACTGCGATTCGAGCTTCGACACGTCGACCGTCAGCTTCCACGTGTGGCGGGGGCTGATCGAGTCGTGCGGGTCGGGGACGGCGGGGAAGGTGCCGCCGGCGGTGTGCCCGCCGGAGGTGGAGTGGAACTCGGTGCGGGCGATGGCGCCCGAGGAGTGGACGCGCACCTGGCCGGCGGTGGCGGTGACGGCTGCGTCGGTCCTCGGGTCGGTCATGGCGGTCTTGGAGCCGCCGGCCGGCTGCTGGAACCAGCCGCTGTACACCTGGCACAGCGTGGTGTCGCACGTGTCGGCGTAGGGGAGGTGGCGGGTGTCGCCGGCGAGCGCGTACGAGCGGGCGGCGACGGACTGGGCCTTCAGCGCCTCGGCGTGCCAGCTGGCCGGCGACTCGCGAGGCACGATGCCGCGCAGGATCGACTCCATGCTCGTCGTGTTGACGGTGCGCTGGGTGCCGCTGGCGTCGACCAGCGAGGTGATCTCGCCGGGGTACCAGACGCTGAGGCCGTCAGGCCGGCACAGCCGCAGGGGTTGGTCGCCGGACTCGCGCACGACCTTGATCTCGGACTGGCCGCCGTTGTTGACCACGGTCCACGGGCCGGCGCAGGTCCCCGATCGCTCGACCTTGAGCGTGCCGTCGGCCTGCTTGGTGAGCCGGACCGCCTGCAGCCCGGACTCGGCCAGGCCCTTGTCCCCCTCGAGGCGCACCGTGCCCGAGTCGATGGCGACGGTGGCCGGCTTGGCGTCCTGGGCGATGAGGCGCACCCGCATCTGGCGGTCGGGTCGGGTGCCCAGTGTGGTGCCGCCGTAGTAGTGGTCGAGGATCTGGCGGTAGGTCCAGCCGGCGTTGGTGGCGGCGCCCTGGGCGCCGTACTGGCTCATGCCCCGTCCGTGGCCCCACCCCCGGCCGTTGAACGTCATGGTGGTCGGGCCCTCCTGGGCGGCAGCCGGCGGCGCGGCCGCGAGGCCGGTGAGCAGGAGGAGGGCGGTGGCCGCCAGCGCGGCGACGCCGCGGCGGAAGCCGGTGGTGGGGGGAGGGGTCATGCGATCGCTCGTGCGTAGAACTCGTCGGACAGGGCCAGCTCCACGGCCAGGACGATGTCGTCGACGCGGAGGAGCTCGTCAGCCCAGTGTGCCTGCCCGGCGCGGTCGGGTTCGCGACCCAGGAACCGGTCGTACAGGACGGCGACCCGGTCGAGGCGCGACTCGAGCGACGCGTAGAAGCCCCCGGCCACCTCGGGCGGGGTCGCCGACCGGGAGCGCAGCAGCCCGACCCAGTAGTCGAGGCCGGACTGCTCGGGGTCGCGGTCGAGGAGGTTCTCGTAGAGCAGGTCGACGTAGCCCTCGAGGGAGCCGGCGGCGCGCACGTACTCCTCGCTGCCGTAGAACAGGGCGCCCACCTCCTCGATGCGCGTCCCGGAGGCGAGCACGCCCAGCCAGTAGGCCTTGCCGTCGTCGTCGGCCTCGCGGCCGAGCACCCGCAGGTACAGGTCGTCGAGGAGCACCCCGGCGTACTCCGGCGAGTACGCGAGGCCGAGGGCGGCGGTGCGCAGCCCCTTGCTGGAGGCGACGCTGCTCCAGTGGCGGAAGGCGGCGGCGTCGGGGGTGAAGCCCATGAACGCCTCGTAGATGCCCACCAGGTGCGCGCTGGTGCGGGCCTGCGAGCGGATGGTGGGGAGCGTGGCGTAGGTGTGCTGGCCGGGGCACGACGTCGTGCCGAGGTCTCGGTGGCCGGACACGACGCGCACGGGCACCTGACCCCCGTTGGGCACGCCCTTGAACGTGGACCCCGTGCGGTTCGTCACCGTGGTGCTGCCCTGCGGGTCGAGCCCGTGGTAGCCGAGCTTCCAGCCGACGAGGCGGCTGGTGGAGGTGGTCATCGCGTTGGACGGGACCTGCTCCTGGAAGTTCCCGATCTGGGAGACCGACGTGGTGTCGGAGTTGAACCCGTAGGTGTGCCCGCCGACGATCGCCTTGGTGATGCCGCCTTGGCGGCCCTCCCAGACGCCCCCGAACCGGTCGACGAAGAAGTTGTAGGCCACGTCGCACCACCCACGGGTGCCGACGTGGTAGCGCCAGAAGCCCCGGATGATGTTCGGCACGTCGGCGGCGGCGTAGGGCTCGGTGTTCGTGGCCGTGTGGTGCACGATCATCGCCCGGAGGGTGCGGGCCTCGGTGGGCCCGCCGCTGCACTTCCAGCCCATGTCGCTCGTCGCCCAGTCGGAGCGGGGGCGCACGAACGAGCTGCCGGTCAGCTGCGCGACGCCGGCCCGGAGCGCGTTGCGGAGGCCGCTGATCCCGGAGGCGACCGGCGTCGAGGCGGGGTGCAGGCCGACCACGCGCACGGCCTCGGTGCTGCCCTCGAGGACCGCGACCTCGACCTGCTCGCTGCCGTGGCCGATCCACACGGGTCCGATGCCGGGGTGGGACGCCCGGGGGCCGTCCGGCGCGTCGTCCTGCGTGGCCACCAGCTCGGTCCACCCGGACCACGTGCCGTCGTTGCGGCTGCGCACGGCCAGGACCGTCCCAGCGGGAACCTCCTCGAAGATGACCATCTGCGGGCCGGACGGCAGCTCGACCGTGCCCGAGCGCAGCGAGGTGCCGTGGCCGTGGCCGTCGTCCACCGGCACGCCGGGAGCCCCCAGCGGCAGCTCGACCTCGACCTCGGTGAGGCCGTCGCCGGCCTCACCGGCCGCTGCGACGGTCGGTGCGACCGCCTCCACCGCTTCCGGCGACGCTGCCGGCGTCTCCATGGCGCCCGCCGGCGTGGCGAGCCCGAGCGCGGTCACGGCGAAGACCGCGACCCCCAACGTGCGCAACATCACGAAACCAGACCTTCCGGCGGCGCGCAGAGGCGCCACCATCGCTCCACTCCACCCGGCGGAGAGGCTATCGGTCCGGACGGGTCGCGCTGGTGGCGGGGGAGGGATCCGGCGTGATCTCCGGCCTCCCGGGCTCGTAGTGCGACGGCGCGACGCCCACGTCGAGCTCGAGGCGGCGGACCCGCTCGAGGGTGCGCAGGGACACGGCTCGGTGCGCGGCGATCAGGTCGGCGAGCACGCCGAGGGCGAACAGCTGCACCGCCGCGGTGAACAGCACCCCGCCCAGCACGATCGACTGCAGGTGCCCGCCGCGGTCGCCGTTCACGATCCAGTCCCACAGGAACGGGCTCCACGCCGCGAGGGCGAGCACGGCCAGGACCGAGGAGATGATCGTGAAGACGAGCAGCGGCTCCCAGCTCGTGTAGATCCGGAAGATGGCGATGACGTTCCGCCGCACGTACGACCACATGGAGCCGAACAGGCGCGACTCCCTGGTCTTGGGGTTCGTCCCCACCGGCACGTGGGCCACCGCCGTGAGCGACTTCCCCGCCTGGATCAGCGACTCGAGCGTGTAGGTGAACTTCGAGACGACCACCAGCCCGAGCGCCGCCTCCCGGTTGTAGGCCCGGAAGCCCGAGGTGGCGTCGGGGACGTCGGTGCCCGATGCCTGGCGCACCACCCACGACCCGAGCCGCTGGAGCCGCTTCTTCGCGCCGGAGAAGTGCTCGATGGTCATCACCTGCCGGTCGCCGATGACCATGTCGGCGCGCCCCTCGAGGATCGGCTCCACGAGGCGGGGGATGTCGGCGGCCGAGTACTGGTTGTCGGCGTCCGTGTTGACGATGACGTCGGCGCCCAGCTTCAGGCAGGCGTCGAGGCCGGCCTGGAACGCGGCGGCCAGGCCGCGGTTGCTGGTGAGGCGCACGATGTGGTGGACGCCGAGCGACCGGGCGACCTCGACGGTGCGGTCGGTGGAGCCGTCGTCGACCACGAGGTACTCGACGGTGTCGAAGCCCTCGACCTCGCGGGGCAGGTCGCCGATCGTGCCGGGCAGCTGCTCCTCCTCGTCGAGGCAGGGGATCTGCACGATCAGCTTCATCGAGCGACCGTACCCCCGGCCGGCACGCCGGCCCCGGCCCGCTCGACGGCGTCGACGAGCACGGCGATGTCGTCGCGGGCCTCGAGCTCGGTCGCCACGGTGAAGGCCCGTTCGGCCATCGCCCGGGCGCGCTCGGGGTCGTCGCGCAGGGAGGCGACCGCATCGGCGATCGCCTGCGGCCGGGGCTCGACGACGAGGCCGGCGTCCGTGCCCTCCACGAGCTCCACGAGCCCGCCGCCGTCGCGGCACACGATGACCGGACGTCCGAACGCGAACGCCTCCAGCACCGTGAGGCCGTAGTCCTCGCGGTGCGCCGGCGCGACCACCACGCTCGCTCGTCGGAACGCGTCGACCACGTCGGCGCGGTCGAGGTGGCCGCGCACCCGCACCCGGTCGGGGACCGTGCCCCCGCCCCCGACCGCCGCGGGGTCGCCGCGGTTCAGCCAGATCAGCTCGTCCGTGGCGGCAGCGGCGCCGGCGGGGTCGCCTCCGAAGCGCGCGGCCAGCGCCTCGACGTAGGGCTGGCGGCCGCCTCCGCCGACCAGCTCGGTGCGCCCGGCGGTGTCGCAGATGCCGGCGAGGGCGGCGAGCTCGGTGCGCTTGGGCCAGGCGTGGCGGGACACGCACAGCGCCGGCCCGGCCGGGTCGTACTGCTCGGCCACCTCGCGGTCCGGCGGCTCCTGCGCGTTCGCCTGGAAGACGTCGGCGGCGACGTCCCAGGTGGCGGCGAGCCGGCGGGCGACCTCAGCGGATCCGGCCAGCCAGGTGTGGGTCGCGGGCAGGCGGAGCCGGTCGATGAGGCGCACCTGCGCCGTGGCCTCCCGGTGCAGCGCCGAGGGGCTGTAGCCCGACGCGATGTACGCCTCGGACAGCTCGTAGAAGACCCGGGCCTGGTGGTACGTCAGCGCGACGACCCGGGGGTGGTCGAGGAGGTAGGTGGGCGGCTGCGTGGTGACGACCACGGTGCCCGGATCGATGCGGAGCGCGTCCACACGCTCGACGTTGGCCAGGTACGAGAAGTACTCGGGATGCCGGAACCACAGGCTGCGGGGCAGCGGCAGACCGGCGAGGTGGTCGGGGGCCTCGTGCGCCCGGAACGTCTCCACCGAGACCTCGATGCCCCGCTCGACGAGGGCGGCGCGGCAGCGGTCCATGAGCAGCTCGAAGCCGCCCTGCACGCCGAAGTCCGGCTTGAGGAAGACGACGTCGCTCACGACCCCGCACCCCGCAGGCGGCGGACGATGCCGCGCGCCGCTCGACGGGCCGGTTCGGGCAGACGGCCGTCGACCGTCCGGGCCCTTGCACGCCACCCCGCCTCGTCCGGAGGGCCGCCTGCGTCGGCCGCCGCCTGCTCGGCGAGCCACGCGTGCAGGGCCGGCGTGTCGAAGTCGGAGCCGTGCCCGCGCAGGCGTGCGCCGAACAGCGAGACGGCCTGCAGGACGGAATCGGGCTCCACGGCGGCCGGATGGTAGCGAGCAGGCGCCCGCCGACCCTCTCCCGGACGGCCTCGACGCAGGCCGGGCCGGGGGTCACCGGTGGGCGGCTACGCCGCCTGGAACGCCGTCACCGAGGTGGAGCGATCAGTACCAGTGGGGGCGGCCGCCCACCGCACGCCCGGTGGAGCCGAGCAGCAGGAGGATGGCGCCCACGACGGCGAGGATCACGCCGAGGGTGGTGAGGATGCTGACGCCGGTGAGCACACCGACGATGACGAGGATGATGCCGAGTACGATCATGCGGCGTTCGTTACCCCCGGCCGTCGCGGTTCAGTCCGTCGGGATGACAACGGTTGCGTGACGGCACCGCCATGCTGTCCCGGTGCCGGAGCCCCCCACGCCGACCGCCGAGGTCGACCCCGCCGTGCGCCGCAGCGACATCCGCCGGGCGAAGGTCCGTGCCACCGGGCTGCTCGCCGCGGTGTCGGTCGCGTTCCTCGTCGTCGCGCTGACGACCGAGGACCACGGTGGGGCCGGGTACCTGCGCGCCGCGCTCGAGGCGGCGATGGTGGGCGGCATCGCCGACTGGTTCGCCGTGGTGGCGATCTTCCGGCACCCCCTCGGCATCCCCATCCCGCACACCGCGGTGATCGTCCAGCGCAAGGACTCGTTCGGCCAGACGCTCGGACAGTTCGTGCGCGAGAACTTCATGGACCCGGAGACGATCGGTGCGCGGGTGCGTGCGGCGGGTGTCGCCGACCGCACGGCGGCATGGGTGCTGCAGCGCGACCCCACCGGCCGTCCTGCGAACGCCGACCGGGTGGCGGGCCACGTCGCCGAGCTGGCCGTCCGCCTGGCCGAGGCCGTCGAGGACGACGACCTCGTGCACGTCGTCGAGGGCGCGGTACGCCGCCGGCTCACGGAGGTCGACGTGGCCCCGCTGGCGGCACGCCTGCTGGGCGTGGCCACCGAGGAGGGCCGCCACCGAGAGCTGGTGGACGCCGTGCTGGTCGGGCTCGACGGGTTCCTCGCCGAGAACGAGGGCCTGCTCCGGGCGCGCTTCGCGCAGGAGTCGCCCTGGTGGGTGCCCGACGTGGTCGACGACCGCATCTTCGAGCGGCTCCTCACCGGGGTCCGGGCCATCATCCGGGGCGACACCGTCGGCGGATCGGACGAGCTGCGCACGCGCATCGACGTGGCGGTCGAGCGCATCATCGGTCGCCTCGAGCGCGACGAGGTCTGGGGTTCGCGCGCCGAGGAGCTGCGGGACGAGCTGCTCGACCACCCTGCCCTCCGCCACTTCCTCGAGTCGCTCTGGGACGACGCCAAGTCCACGCTGCGCACGCAGTCCCTCGACGGCGGGTCGGCCCTGCGCCAGCGAGCCGCCGAGCTGCTCGTCGGCGCGGCCGAGCGCTTCGCCGCCGACCGCGAGGCGATGGCCCGGCTCGACGAGCTCGCCGAGCAGGGGGCCCGGGCCCTCGTGGAGACCTTCGGCGACGAGATCACCCGGCTCATCGCGACCACCATCAGCCAGTGGGACGGAGAGGAGACCGCCTCCCGACTCGAGCTCCTCCTCGGCCGGGACCTCCAGTTCATCCGGATCAACGGCACGATCGTCGGCGGCCTCGCCGGTCTGGCCATCCACGCCCTCGGCGACCTCGCCGGCTGACCGACCAGTTCTTGTCATGGAAACGGGGCCCGGGAGCCCCGAAACGCTGACAAGAACGCCCTAGGTGTCGTCGAGGAGGCGCTCGGCCGCCACGGTCGGCAGGCTCCGCCCGGCGACGACGTCGAGCTCGGCCCGGCGCACGGCCTCGCCGGCGCCGGCCACGAACCGCTCGACCAACCCCTCCCGGAGCTCGGTCCAGAGCCACTGCCGGGCCTGCTCGCCCCGGAGCCGGTCGAGCTCGCCGGAGGCGTGCAGCGCCTCGCGGTGCTC
>DASUEE010000238.1:0-4782 GCA_036275235.1 Acidimicrobiales bacterium
GGGGTGCAGTAGGAGTGCGAGTCGTCCTGCGTCATGCCCCGGACCCGGGTGAGGCCGTGCACCACGCCCGACTTCTCGTAGCGGTAGACCGACCCGAACTCGAACAGCCGCAGCGGCAGCTCGCGGTAGGACCGCCCGCGCGACCTGAAGATCAGGTTGTGCATCGGGCAGTTCATCGCCTTGAGGTAGTAGCTGCTGCCCTCCATCTCCATGGGCGGGAACATCGTGTCCGCGTAGTACGGCAGGTGCCCGGAGGTGTGGAACAGCCCCTCCTTCGAGATGTGGGGCGTGCCGACGTAGGAGAACCCCTCCTCGATGTGGCGCTGCCGGACGTAGTCCTCCATCACCCGCTTGATCACCCCGCCCTTGGGGTGGAAGACGACCATCCCGGAGCCGATCTCGTCGGGGAAGCTGAAGAGATCGAGGTCGCGGCCCAACTTGCGGTGGTCGCGGCGCTCGGCCTCCTCGAGGCGGTGCAGGTGCTCCTCGAGCGCCTCCTTCGACTCCCAGGCGGTGCCGTAGATGCGCTGCAGCTGCTTGTTCTTCTCGTCGCCCCGCCAGTACGCCGCGGCGCTCCGCATGAGCTTGAACGCCGGGATGCGCTTGGTGGTGGGCAGGTGCGGGCCGCGGCAGAGGTCCTTCCACGCCAGCGACCCGTCGCGCTTGAGGTTGTCGTAGATCGTCAGCTCACCGGCGCCGACCTCGACGCTCGCGCCCTCGGCCGCGGTCTCGCCCTGGCCCGAGCCCTTGAGGCCGATCAGCTCGAGCTTGTACGGCTCGTCCTGGAGCTCCTCGATCGCCTCGGCGTCGGAGACCGGCCGCCGGGAGAACTTCTGCCCCTCCTTGACGATCTTGCGCATCCGGGACTCGATCTTGACCAGGTCCTCCGGCACGAACGGCGTCTCGACGTCGAAGTCGTAGTAGAAGCCGTTCTCGACCGGCGGGCCGATGCCCAGCTTCGCCTCCGGGAAGAGCTCCTGGACCGCCTGCGCCATCACGTGCGCGGTGGAGTGCCGCAGGATGTCGCGGCCGTCCCGGGAGTCGATCGCCACCGGCTCGACCTCCGCACCGTCCGCCAGCTCGTGGGCCAGGTCGCGCAGCTGGCCGTCGACGCGGGCGGCGATGACGCCCGGCTCGTCGGCGAACAGCTCCCACGCCTTCGTGCCCGTGGCCACGGTCCGCTCGGCGCGCTTCTCGGCGTCGACGACGGTGACCTTGATGTCAGGCACGGGGCTCACTCCTCTTGGCGGGACCTGCGGGTACGGCGGTCCCGGCGATCGTATCCGCGGAGCCCGGCCGGCCCGCACCCGGTTTCCGGGCCGCGGCGACGTCAACCGCGCAGATGGACCATTGCCCCGCCGACGCGACAGGTGAACATTGGACAGAGCCGGTGGCGCCACCGGGGCGCCGCCCCAGGGAAGGAAGTGCACCGTGTACGCACGTTCCACCACGGTCCAGGGCTCACCGGACCGGGTCGACCAGGCCATCGCGATGGTGCGCGACGAGGTCCTGCCCGCCGTGAACCAGATGCCGGGCTGTCTCGGCCTCTCGATGATGATCGACCGCAGCGACGGCCACGGGATCGTCACGACCTCGTGGGAGTCAGAGGAGGCCATGCGGGCGACCGCCGAGGCCGTAGCCCCGATGCGCGAGAAGGCCGCCAACATGATGGGCGGCACCGCCGAGGTACAGGAGTGGGAGATCGCGGTGATGCACCGGGCCCACCACGCCCCCGCCGGCTCGTGCGTACGCAGCACGTGGCTGCGCTCCGACCCCGCCGGCGTCGAGCGGGCGCTCGACGTCTTCAAGCTCGGCGTGCTCCCGCGCGTGGAGGAGCTCCAGGGCTTCTGCAGCGCCAGCCTGTTGATCAACCGGGAGAACGGCCTGGCCGTCTCCTCCATCGCCTTCGACGACCGGAGCTCTCTCGAGGCCAGCCGGGACGCCGCCCAGGCGATCCGGGCGGGGGCCGTCAAGGAGATCGGCGCCGAGGTGCTCGACGTCCGTGAGCACGAGCTGATCCTCGCTCACCTCCACGTCCCCGAGATGGCCTGACCTGGTCCCGATGCGCTAGACGGGACAGGGCCCTAGTGCTCTGGTCGCCGGGCTCGCCGCGGGGCACGCTGGTCGGACTGTCCGAGACGGGAGAGGGGCCGGCCGATGCAGCGGCGGAGTGCGGAGTGTGACCACGCCGGGACCGTGTGGCGCGTCCACGTGATCGGGCTCGAGTCGCTGCACGAGCCCGGCACGTGGGAGTGCACCCGGTGCGGCGCCCAGTGGGACCAGCACCCGGTCGTCGCGCGGATCCAGCAGGTGAGCTGAGCGCCGGCACCCCAGGGCTCGACGCCCACACGGAACGAGCCCGGCCTCCGTCGGGAGGGCCGGGCTCGGACGTGCGGTGGGCGATACTGGGTTCGAACCAGTGACCTCTTCGGTGTGAACGAAGCGCGCTACCACTGCGCCAATCGCCCTGGTGCTCCCCGTCGTGCGAGGGCTGCGCCGGAAAGGTTAGCGCATGCCCGGGCGGGGCTACATGCCGGGCAGGTCGGGGACCCAGCCGGCCAGGCTCTGGACCCAGTCCCAGCCGTCGACGACGAGGACCGGCCAGTCGAAGGCCACGACGTACACCACCCCTGCCCCGAAGGCCAGGAGCACGGCCAGCCCGGCGACCAGGAGCCGACGGCGACGGACCTTCGGGTCCATCTGCTCGGCCCGCCGCCTCGCCTCGGAGGCCTTGTCCTTGGCCTTGCGCAGCCAGCGCTCGGCCCAGGCGTACTCGGTGGCGAGGATCGCCAGCCCCAGGACGATGGCGAGGATGCCCTGACCGGGCGTGAAGATCATGACGACGCCGGCCAGCAGCACCAGGCTGCCGACCAGCGTGACGACCACCTTGGTGGTGAGGGCGAGGACGGGGTGCGAGTGCAGCCGGCGGTGCAGGCGTCCGCGGACCCGCTCCTCGGGGTCCCGGGCGGTCAGTTCGGTGGCCGGATCGGTCATGGTGCGCCGAGCCTAACCGGGCCGGGGAAGCCCTCGCCGACGCTTGGACCAGGCGCCAACCGGGACAGAAAGGACACACCGCCCGACCCGCGGCCTGCGGCCCGAAAAAAAGTTCACAGATTTGTTTGGAACCACGTCATGACGCTCACTTCTCGGCGTCTCCTTGTCGAAGTCCGGAGGGGACAACTGGGAGGAACACCATGGAGTACTCGATGAACACGGCGCCCGCGGTGGTGACGCAGCCTGTGGCGCTGGAGCTGATCGACACGGCCGGGACCGCCACGCCGATCGAGGCCGAGCTGCGGTACGACCCGACGGACCCCTACGCGGTCACCACGGTGTTCAAGACCGGCTCGAGCCACGTCCGCTGGACCTTCGGCCGCGAGCTGCTGGCCGAGGGGCTCTACGAGCCGGCCGGCGACGGGGACGTGCACGTGTGGCCCTGCCTGGACAGCGCCGGCCACGCGGTCGTCATCATCGAGCTCTGCTCGCCCGACGGCGAGGCGCTGGTGCAGGCCCGCACCGGTGACCTCCAGACCTTCGTCGAGCGGATGAACCAGGCCGTGGCGCGCGGCTCGGAGTCCGACCTCGTCGACATCGACGCCGCCATCGCCGCGATCTTCGCCGCCGAGAACGCCTGATCTCCGGTCGGCCACGTCCGACGGCTGGGCTGGGAGGACCAGCCGCCGGTCCGCCGATCCGGTTCCCCTCAGGGCCACGAGGCCGCTGACACGCCCTCACGGGTCGGAGTCGGCGGCCTCGCGCTCGTTCCACAGCGTGATGCACGCCGCCGTCACCGGCCCCGGCGCCTGCAGGTCCCGGCCGTCGCACCTGCGCACGGCCTGGACGTCTCGCGTCGTGCTGACCAGGAAGATCTCCTCCGCGCGCTCGAGCACTCCCACCGGCTCGTCGACCTCGCGCAGCGGAACGCCCTCCACCGGCGCGTCGCCGTACCACTCCAGCAGCAGCGCCCGGCTGATCCCGGCGAGGCACCCCGAGGCCAGCGTGGGGGTGCGCAGCTCGCCGTCGAGCACGTAGAAGATGTTGGACCCCGTCCCCTCGCACAGGGAGCCGGCCGTGTTCGCGAACAGCGCCTCGCTCGCGCCCTGCCGCTGGGCCTGGGCGAGCGCCACCACGTTCTCGGCGTACGACGTCGTCTTGAGACCGGCGATCGCGCCGCGCTCGTTGCGCGGCCACGGCACCGTGACCACCGAGGTGGGTCCCTCCCACGGCGTCATGGCGTCGGCGACGACGACCAGGGTGGGCGGGGCGTCGCCCCGGCCGGAGCCGAACGGCGCGGGCCCGCCCGTGTAGGTGATCCGGAGCCTTCCTAAGGCGAGGTCCTGACCCGCGAGGACGGCGGCGACGCCGCCACGCACGGCGTCCTCCTGCGGCTCGGGCAGGCCCAGCCCCGCCGCGGAGGCGGCCAGACGCCGCAGGTGCCGGGTGAGCGCGAACGGAGTCCCGGAGACGACCTTGACCGACTCGAACACCCCGTCCCCCACCGTGAACCCGTGGTCGGAGACGGGCAGCGCCGGCTCCCGGGGATCGTCGAGGAGCCGCCCGTTCACCCATGCGCGCATGGACCGACCCTAGGGCTCTGACCAGCGCGAACACGCCTGCGGCACCCGGAATTTGTCATTCACTCGATGTCGGCTAAAGTTCTCGTCGCACGCCGGTTCGGGCAGCCGAACGGGAGTCGCAAGCGGACGTAGCTCAGTTGGTAGAGCGCAACCTTGCCAAGGTTGAGGTCGCGAGTTCGAGCCTCGTCGTCCGCTCGGAGAAGGG
>DASUEE010000239.1:0-3486 GCA_036275235.1 Acidimicrobiales bacterium
GTCATCAGCTCGGGCTCGGCCCGCAGCCGGGCCTGGTCCTCGGGGTGCGAGGCGAGGTGGTAGAGGCTGGAGCCGATCGAGCTCCACGTCGTGTCGATGCCGGCGAGCAGGAGCAGGAAGCAGCTGCCGATGCGGTGTGGGTCGTCGAGCGGGTCGCCCTCGTGGCGGGCCTCGACCAGCATCGTGATGAGGTCGTCGGGCCGCTCCCCCTCCGGCACCCGCTCGCGCTCGTCGAGCTTGTCCTTGAAGTAGCCGATGACCTCCATCACCGCGTTGCTCGCGCCCTGGATGTCCTGGAAGCCGTGCTGGAGGATGGTGACCGCCCAGCCGGTGAAGATGTCCTCGTCCGCCAGCGGCACGCCGAGCATCCGGGCGATGACCCGCACCGGGATGTGCTGCGCGTAGTCCTGGGCCGCGTCGGCGCGGCGGGCGTCGACGAAGCCGTCGATGAGCTCGTCGGCGAGGGCGTGGGTGATTGGGGTCAGCTCCTCGATGCGGCTCGGTCCGAAGCGGGGCAGCAGCATGCGCCGGGCCCAGGTGTGCACGGGCGGGTCGGACGTGATCGGCGGGGCGATGAGCATGATCGCCGCCTCCGGGTTGAGCTCGCGGCCCGGGGTGATGACCGCGATGTCCCGGGACGAGAAGTGCTCGACGTCGTGGGCGATGGCAGCCAGGTCGTCGTAGCGGGTGGGCAGCCACGTCGGCCCGTAGCGGTCGGTGTGGGCGATCGGGCAGCGCTCCCGCAGCTCGGACCACACCGGCGCCGGATCAGCGACGTAGTCGGGGTCGAGGATGTCGAAGTCCGTGGTCCAGTCCTGGACGTCGGAGCGGGGGTCGGTGGCGGTCATGCTTCCTCCAGATCGCGCCGGCCGGCGGGGGCCCGCCGCGGCGCGTGCAACACTACCGCCGAGTTGTCTCTCCCCGGAACACGTGACAGGATCCGTCGCACAACGCACCCGGCGCCGGAGGGAGCTCGCGATGCCAGCCGAAGGTGCCCAGGGACGGGGTCCGTGGGGGGCCACTGCCATCGTGGGCGTGGGTGAGACCGACTACGTCCGCGCCTCCGACCGCCACGTCTGCGACCTGATCCTCGACGCGTCGATGGCGGCCATCGTCGACGCCGGCCTCACCCCCGCGGACATCGACGGCATCATCCCGCCGCCCGGCTTCATGAGCACCGAGGAGATCGCCGCCAACCTCGGCGTGCCCGACGTCGCCTACCACGTCAGCGTGCTGATGGGCGGCGCCTCGCCCACCGCCTCGCTCCAGACCGCAGCCATGGCCGTCGACGCCGGACTCGCCGACGCGGTGCTCGTCACCCTGGGCTGGAACGGCTACTCGGCGCTGCGCCCCAAGCCCGACGCGAGGCCGACGAAGCGCACCATGAACCTGGGCCCGATGGGCGAGACGGTGCGCAACCTCTACGCCCCCTACGGCCTCATGTCGGCCGCCCAGCACTACAGCCTCTACCTGAGGCACTACGTGGAGCGCTACGGCGTGCCCGCCGACGCCGCCGCCGCCGTCGCCCTCACCTGCCGCGAGCACGCGCAGCGGAACCCGAAGGCGCTGATGCGGGGCCGCCCGCTCAGCCGCGAGGAGTACGACGCCGCCCCGTACATCGCCGAGCCGCTGCGCAAGTACGACTGCTGCCTTGAGACCGACTGCGCCGCGGCGGTGGTCGTCACCTCCCTCGAGCGGGCCCGCGACCTGCCCCACGCGCCGGTCGTGTACCTCGGCGGCGCGGAGGGGCACCCGCACCCGGCAGACGAGATCGTCGGCCGGGCCGACCTGCTCGAGCTCGGGATCCACCGGGCCGCGCCCCGGGCGTTCGCCCGGGCGGGCGTGGGCCCGCACGACATCGACGTCCTCGAGATCTACGACTGCTTCACCTACGTCGTGCTGCTCCAGCTCGAGGCGCTCGGGTACGCCGAGCCCGGCGGGGCCGCCGACTTCGTCGCCGACGGGAACATCTCCCTGGAGGGGCGGTTCCCGATGAACACCCACGGCGGGCTGCTCTCCCAGGGCCACTGCTGGGGCCTGAACCACCTGGTCGAGGCCACGCGCCAGCTGCGCGGCGAGGCCGGCGAGGCCCAGGTGGGTGGGGCCGAGCTGGCCCTCGTCACCGGCTACGGCGACCTCGGCGACGGCAGCGTCGCCATCCTCGGGGTCGACCGGTGACCGGCACATTCGTCCCCAAGCCCGAGTGGCTGGTGCTCGAGTGGCACCACGCCTGCCTCGCCGCCGACGCCCTCACGATCCAGCGCTGCGACGGGTGCGGCCGCTGGCGCCACCCGCCCCGCCGGTTCTGCGCCGCCTGCTACAGCCCGGAGTCCAGCTTCGAGCCGGTGGCCGGCACCGGCGTCGTGGTGTCCCTGGCCGTGAGCCACCGCAGCATGGACCCGGGCTGGCAGGCCGACGCCCCGTTCGCGACGCTCGTCGTCGAGCTCGACGAGGGGCCCCGCCTGCTCGCCGCCACCCGATCGGCGCACGGCACGGTCGGCGTCGGCACCCGCGTACGGTGCGCCATCGAGCGCCGCTCCGACGACTTCGCGCTGGTGTGGGCCGAACCCGGCCCCACCACCGCCTGAACCCCCGAGGGAGGACGACGGCCCGCCGTCGCAGCACCATGATCCGCACCCGACTGACCGACCTGCTCGACTGCGAGCACCCCGTGATGCTCGCCGGGATGGGCGGCGTGTCCTACGCCGAGCTCGTCGCCGCGGTGAGCGCCGCCGGCGGCTTCGGCACCCTCGGCGCCGCCCCGCTCGGCCTCGAGAAGATGAAGGTCGAGATCGCCCAGGTGCGCGAGCGCACCGACGCCCCCTTCGGGGTCGACCTGCTCACCGCCCTGCCCGGCGGCATGGCCGAGCAGGTCGACGCCATCATCGCCGGCGGGGCCACGCTCTTCGTCGCCGGGCTCGGCGTCCCCCGCGAGGTGGTCGACCAGTGCCACCGCGCCGGCGTCCTCGTCGCCAACATGTGCGGGAAGGTGCGCCACGCCGAGGCCGCCGTCGAGGCCGGCTGCGACATCGTGATCGCCCAGGGCACGGAGGGTGGCGGCCACACCGGCACTGTCGCGACGATGCCGCTCGTCCCCCAGATCGTCGACGCCGTCGGCGATCGGGTGCCCGTGGTGGCCGCCGGCGGGATCTTCGACGGGCGCGGGCTCGCCGCCGCCCTCGCGCTCGGCGCCGACGGGGTGTGGGTCGGCACCCGCTTCATCGCCACGCCCGAGGCCCACGTCGTGTCCGGCTACCGCGAGGCGCTGGTCGGCGGGCGCGACGACGACACCGTCATCACCCGGGCCTACACCGGCAAGACGCTGCGTGCCGTGCGCAACGAGTACACGCAGTTCTTCGAGGAGCACCCCGAGGAGCTCGCCCGCTTCCCCGAGCAGATCGGGCGGTCGATGGGCGACGGCGCCATGCACCTCGGGGCGCCGCCGGACACCGAGGGCATCGACCCGTCCAAGGAGTGCTACGCCGC
>DASUEE010000240.1:0-3669 GCA_036275235.1 Acidimicrobiales bacterium
AGCATCCACCGGCTGCCCCTGCTGCGCAGGATCGACACGGCCGGTCCGAGCATCCGCCACGGACGTGCCGCGTGGCCCTTCAGCGTCGGCGCGACGAGGCGAGCGAGCTTCGCCGCCTGCTCCGGGTTCTTCAGCACCGGCAGCGTGGTCATGGCGTCGAGGGCCAGCAGCACCACCACGCCGGCCATCGCGGGCGGGAACAGTCGGCCGACGTTCACCAGGCGGTCCCAGGCGTCGCCCACGATGGCGTCGACGAGGATCACGCCGAGGGCGCGCTCGGGCTCGGCGGCGCACAGCTGGGCGACGACCCGGCCCCCCATGGAGTGGCCGGCGAAGAAGGCCCGGCGGACGCCGAGCTCGTCGAGCGCCCGGCCGAGCAGGGCGGCGTACTCGCCGAAGTTCGCGCCGCCGGCGGGGAGCCCCTGGGAGCTGCCGTGGTCGGCGGTGTCGATGGCGATGACCTTGAAGCCCATGGACACGAGGCGGGACAGCGACTGCGCGTACAGGAAGCCCTCGGCGGTGAACCCGTGCACGAGGACGAGCGGCACCCCGCGACCGGAGACGGCGACGCCCACCTGGTGTCCGTCGGAGAGGGTGAACACGTGGCGGGCGAGGCGCGGCGCGGCGACGAGACCCCGCTCGGCGGCGCCATCGGCCTCCGGCCCCACCACCGGCAGCTCGGCCTCGGGGAGCAGGGCCGACAGGGTGCGGCGCGCCCGCTCCCGGGGCAACAGGCGGTGGCGGTCCGCAGCGTCGGGGTCGTCGACCTCGGTGGCCGCGGGTGCCTCCTCGATCCGCACCGGGATCACGGTGGCGTCCTCGGGGAGCTGCTGGGCGCTCACGGCTGGAGCAGCTCCCGTGCCCGCTCGCAGTCCCGCTGCATCTGCTGGACCAGCTCGTCGACCGAGTCGAAGCGCTCCTCGCCGCGCAGGCGCTCCACGAAGCGCACGGCGACCCGCTCGTCGTAGAGGTCGCCGGCGAAGTCGAGGACGTGGGCCTCGAGGAGGCTGGCGTCGGCGGTCTCGTAGAAGGTCGGCCGCCGCCCGAGCGAGATGGCGGCGGGCAGCACCTCGCCGTCCTCCCGGCGGAACCAGCCGGCGTAGATGCCGTCGGCCGGCAGCAGGATCGACCCGGGCACGGCCACGTTCGCCGTGGGGAAGCCGAGCTGGCGCCCCCGCTGGTCGCCGGTGCGCACGATGCCGCGGACCTCGTGGGGCCGGCCGAGCATCGCGGCGGCGCGAGCGACGTCGCCCTCGGCGAGCGCCCGCCGGATGGCCGTGGACGACACCCGCCCCTCGTCGGCCGTGGGTCGGCCGTCGGTGCCCACCAGCGCCATGCCGTGGACGTCGAAGCCGAGGTCGGCGCCGAGCAGGTTCAGGAGGGCCACGTTGCCGCCGCGGCCCTTGCCGAAGTGGAAGTCGGCGCCGACGATCACCGTGCGGGCCCGGAGGCAGTCGACGAGGACGTCGTGGACGAACTCCTCCGCGGTCTCGGCCGCCCGCGCCTCGTCGAAGCGGATGACGACCACCAGGTCGACGCCGGTGCTCTCGAGCAGCTCCAGCTTCTGATCGAGGTCGCAGAGCAGCTTCGGCGCGGTCTCCGGGCGGACCACGGCGGCGGGGTGCCGATCGAAGGTGACGACCGCCGAGGCCAGCCCCCGGGACTCCGCCTCGCGGCGGACCTCGGCGATGACCGCCCGATGCCCGAGGTGGAGGCCGTCGTAGGCACCGATCGTGACCGCCGAACCCTCACCCACGTCAGGGCACGAGCTCGTGTCCCGGACGATCTGCACGCTGCGAGGGTACCTGCCCCTAGAAGCTGTCCATGATGTTGATGCCGGCCGGTCCGAGGATGATCACGAACAGGGACGGCAGGATGCAGAACACCAGCGGGAAGACGATCTTCACCGGCAGCTGCGCGGCCTTCTCCTCGACCCGGGCCCGCCGCTTCTCCCGCAGCTCCTGGGACTGCACCTTCAGCACGTTGGCGATGGGCAGGCCGTGGCGGGTCGACTGGCGGATGGCCGTGACGAAGCCGCGCAGGTCGGGCACGTCGGTGCGCTCCACGAGGCGGTCGAGCGCGGTCTGGCGGTCGACGCCCACCTGCAGGTCCTGGAGCACGCGGGCGAGCTCGTCGGCGAGCGGGCCGGACCGGCCCTCGGCCGAGCGGGCCATGGCGGCGTCGAAGCCGAGGCCGGCCTCCACGCTCACGGTGAGCTGGTCGATGACGTCGGGGAGGCTCTTCTCGATCTGACCCTGCCGCTCCCCTGCCTTGCGGTCGAGGATCGCCTCCGGTCCCAGGAAGGCGATGACGCCGATCAGCAGGGCGAGGCCGAGCGACTGGCGCCCCGTGCCCACCGAGAGCACGAGGAGGATGAGGATCACGCCGGCGATGATCGAGGCGACCCGGATCACCAGCATCCGCTCGACGGTCCAGCCCTTCTCGTACAGGCCGGCGAGATCGAGCTTGCGCTGCACGCGGTCACCCATCCCGGACGTGGTGAAGCCCTTCGCCCGGCGGGCGACGGACTCGAACAAGGGCTCCAGGATGCGGGTCTTGGCCGACGCCGAGAGGGCGATCTGGCGGCTGTCGGTGAGCATCCCGCCTCGGCCGAGGTTGCCCTGAGCCATGTCGAGCTCGCGCTCCGACGTGAGCGCCCAGACGAGGACGATGATCGCCCCCACGACGAGGGCGGAACCGACGATGACGACGAGGGTGTCCATGGATCGAAGCGCCTCAGTACTCGATGTCGATCAGCTTCTTCAGCCACAGGCCGCCGGCGACGAGGAGCCCGACGGCGACGCCGAGCATGACCCAGCCGATGGTGCGGGAGAAGAGCGGGTCCATGTAGTCGGGGTTCGAGCTGTAGAGCACGAGCGCCATGCCGACGGGGAGCAGCCCGAGGACGAGGGCTGAGATGCGGCCCTCGGCGGTGAGTGCCGCCACCTGCCGCTTGAGACGGTTGCGGGCCCGGATCGTCTCGCCGACCTGGTCGAGGATCTGCGCGAGGTCGCCGCCGACCTGGCGGTTGATGCGCATGGCGTCGATCACCCACTCGAAGTCCTCGTTCTGGACACGGTCGGCGATGCCCTGGAGGGCGTCCTCGATGTCTCGTCCGAGGCGGGTCTCGAGGATGGCGCGGCGCATCTCCGACCCGAGGGGATCCTCCATCTCCTCGGCCACCGTGTCGATCGCCTGGCCCACGCCGAAGCCCGACCGGAGCGAGCCGGACATGATCATCAGCGCGTCGCTCAGCTGGTCGGCGAACTTCGCGTTGCGGCGAGCCGCCTTGAACCGCAGGAACGCACCGGAGCCGAAGATCGGCACGAGCAGGCCGACGAGGAGGCCGGGGACCCCGAGCAGGAGGTACAGGACCACGGCCGCGGCGATGGCCACGGCGGCGACGGCCACCACGTACTCGCCGGCCCGCATGATGATCCCGGCACGGTCGAGCGCGCTGTCGATGCGGCCGGTGGACTCCGTGCGCTCCACCGCCCGGGTGGCGACGCGGGTGGCGGCCTCCCGCAAGCCCTCGAAGGCCCGCTCGGCGCTGCTCCCCTGGGATTCGACGACCGCGTCGGACTGCAGGGATCGACGTCCGAGGCGACGGCGCTTGGCAGCGGTCTCCGCGCCGCTCCCCCCGCCCGAGGGCACTGCGAGGACGAGCGC
>DASUEE010000241.1:0-5066 GCA_036275235.1 Acidimicrobiales bacterium
GGTCGGTGTTCACCACCCACACCCCGGTGCCCGCCGGCATCGACCGCTTCCCGCGCGAGCTGATCGAGAAGTACTTCACCGGCTTCGCCGCCGACGCCGGCATCGCCATGGACGACCTGCTCGCCCTCGGCCACGAGCCCGCCGACCCGGAGCAGGCCCGCTTCAACATGGCGGTCATGGGCTTCCGGCTCGCAGCACGGGCCAACGGCGTCGCCCAGCTGCACGGCGAGGTGAGTCGGCAGATGTTCCAGCCCCTCTGGTCGGAGATCCCCGTCGACGAGGTCCCGATCGGGGCGATCACCAACGGGGTCCACGCGCGCACGTGGGTGTCGGGCGAGATGAACGACCTGCTCACCCGGCACGTGCACCCGCACTGGGGCGAGGCGACCGCCGGCGAGTGGGCGCGCATCCACGACGCCACCGACGAGGAGGTGTGGCGGGTCAAGGAGGAGGGCAAGGACCGCCTGGTCGCCCTGGTGCGCGCCAAGCTGCGCTCGGCCGCCGTCGCCCGCGGCCAGGCGCCGTCAGAGGTGCAGTGGGCCGACGAGGTGTTCGACGACCGCGCGCTCACCATCGGCTTCGCCCGTCGCTTCGCCACCTACAAGCGGGCGACGCTGCTGCTGTCCCAGCCCGACCGGCTGAAGGCGATCCTCACGTCGATCGACCGGCCGGTGCAGTTCGTGTTCGCCGGCAAGGCCCACCCGGCCGACGACCACGGCAAGGAGATGATCCGCGAGATCGTCGCGTTCTCGAGCGATCCCGAGATCCGCCACCGCTTCGTCTTCCTCGACGACTACGACATCGCCATCGCCCGGGCGATGTACCACGGCTGCGACGTCTGGCTGAACAACCCGCGCCGCCCGCAGGAGGCGTGCGGCACGTCGGGCATGAAGGCGGCGCTCAACGCCCAGCTCAACCTCTCCGTGCTCGACGGCTGGTGGGACGAGTGCTACGACGGCGAGAACGGCTGGGCCATCTCGTCGGCCGAGTACATCAGCGACGACGCCCGCCGCGACGAGATCGAGGCGAACTCGCTGTTCGACCTGCTCGAGCGCGAGGTGGTCCCGCTCTACTACGAGCGCTACGAGGGTCGCGTGCCCCGGCGGTGGGTGCGGCGCATGAAGCACACCCTCGCCGGCCTCGGCCCCTTCGTCACCGCGTCACGGATGGTGAAGGACTACACCACCGCCCTGTACGAGCCGGCCGCCGGGCACGTCGACCGCATGGTGGCCGACGGCGCCACCCGCGCCCGCGAGATGGCCTCCTGGAAGGCGCGCGTGGTCGCCGCGTGGCCGTCGGTCCGGGTCGAGGCCGTCGAGAGCGACAGCGGGGTGCCGGGCATCGGCGACGAGCGCACCGTCGACGCCGTCGTCGCCCTCGGCGACCTCCAGGGCAGCGACGTCGAGGTGCAGCTGGTCCACGGCGAGGTCGGCCAGGCCGACGAGATCGACGCACCGACGCTCACCACGATGTCCGAGGTCGAGCGGCTCGACGGCGGGCTGCTGCGCTACCGCGGCGCCTTCACCTGCGACGCCGCCGGCCGCTACGGGTTCACGGTGCGGGTGGTCCCGGCCCACCCCGACCTCGCTGCGAGCGCCGAGATGGGTCGGATCGCCTGGGCGTAGGCGCCTACCGGACGGCGGCCACCAGGTCCTTCGCCGCCACCAGCGACGACGACTCCGGCGACACCACGAGCACCGGCACCGGCGAGTGCCGCACCGTGCGGGCGGCCACGCCGCCGAGCACGTGGGGCCGAGCGGCGCTGCGCCCGTGGCTGCCGAGCACGAGCACCGCGCCGGGGTCGCCGGCGACGTGGTCGACGAGCGCCTTGGAGACGTCGGAGCCGTGGAGCACGTCCCAGCTGCGCACGGGCGGGTCCACCGCGTGGGCCAGCCGCTGCAGCTCGGCCGACTCGTAGACGTCGCTGGACCACGGCACCTCCTCGGCGACCTCGACCAGCTCCAGCGGGTAGCCGAAGCGGCGGGACAGGTGGGCGGCGAGGTCGAGCGCGCCGAGGGAGTCCTCGGACCCGTCCACGGCGACGACCATGCGCGACGGGCGCACGTCGGGCAGGCACGACGGTCCGACGAGGAGCGTCGGGGCCGGCGACGAGCGGACCAGGTCGGCGCTCACGCTGCCGAGCAGGAGCTCGCCGAGGGGCCCGCGGCCGTGGCTGGCCAGCACCACGACGTCGCAGGCCGTCTGGGCGATGTGACGAAGCAGGGCGCCGACCACGTCGTCGCCGGCGAGGCGGTGCGTCTCGATGCGGGCGTTCGGGAAGCCGTCGCGCTCGGCGGCCAGGAACGCGTCGACCACGACGCCGGGGAGGCCCGCGGCCTCGACGGACACGAGGTCCACCAGGGTGCTGGGTCCGGCGAGCTCCATGGCCACGTCCACGGCCTGGGCGCCGGGGTGGCTCGGGTCGAGCGGGACGACGATCCGCACCTCCGCCGGCGGCGTGGCGGCCGTCTCGACCGGCACGTGGTCACGTCGGACGTGGTCGACGAGGTCGCCGCGGAGCGCGAAGCGCAGCTCGCAGCGAGGGCACTGGTGGACGCTCATGACCGCTCCTTCGGAACGACGACGACGGGGACGCTGGCGTGCTCGGTGACCTGCCGGCTGACCGATCCGAGCAGCATCCCGGAGAGCCCGCCGTGGCCACGGGCGCCGACGACGATCATCGACGCGTCGCGACCGGCCTCGATCAGGACGACGGACGCCGGGCCCTCGACGGCCATCGGTGCCACGGGCTCGGCGAGCGCGGCCGCCTGGTCGGCGACCTCGGCGATCTCCTTCGCCAGCAGGGCCCGGGCCGGCTCGGCGAACTGCTCGGGGTCGAGCATGAGCGGCACCATGGGCGTTCCGGCGGCGTAGGGCACGTGGAAGGCGCTGACCGCCTCCACCTTCGCCCCCCGCAGCACGGCCTCGGCGATCGCCCAGCGCAGCGCGGCGCGCGACCCGTCCGATCCATCGATCCCTACGACGATGCGTTCCATGGGAGGAGCATCCTCCCGGGCCCACCGGGGCCACAGGGTCCCGGGTCCCGAAGGCGGCGGGGACTACTTCCCGGTGAAGCGCGCCTTGCCCGGGCCGTGCTCGCGGAAGGAGGCGACGCCGATCCGGCTGTCCTCGGTCCGGAACGACTCGACGAAGAGGTCCTGCTCGAGCCGCAGGCCGGTGGCGAGGTCACCGTCGAGGCCCTCGTCGATCGCACGCTTGGCGAGGCCGGCGACGGCGCCCGGGCCGGCGGCGAGCTCGGCCGCCCAGCCGAGGGCCGCCGACTCGAAGTCGTCGGCGGGGACGACCCGGTCGACCAGGCCGATCCGGAGCGCCTCCTCGGCACCCACCTGGCGCCCGGAGTAGATCAGGTCCTTGGCCCGGGACGGTCCGACGAGCCGGGCGAGGCGCTGGGTGCCGCCGCCCCCGGGGATGATGCCGAGCAGGATCTCGGGCTGGCCGAGGCGGGCCCGCTCGCTGGCGATGCGCAGGTCGCAGGCCAGCGCCAGCTCGCACCCGCCACCGAGCGCGTAGCCGCCGATCGCGGCGATCGTGGGGCGGGGGATGGCGGCCACCGCCTCGAGGGCCTCGAGGAAGGCGGTGCCGACCGTGCGGGCCTCGTCCGGGCCGTCGAACTCGCTGATGTCGGCACCGGCGGCGAACACCTTCGGGCCGCCGGTGACCAGCACGGCGCGGGGCGGGTCGTCGGCCAGGCCGCGGGCGACGTCGCGCAGCTCGTGCAGGAGCGCCGACGACAGGGCGTTGACCTTGGGGTTGTCGAGGGTGACGACGGCGACGCCGTCGTCCTGGCGCTGGACGTGGACTGGCACGTCGGTCGACCCTACGCGCCTCGCTGGCGACGGGTTCCACCGCCTTCTGTGTCGCGACTGTTGAAACTGGCAGCGGCTGCGTTGCATGGCCCTTGCGGGCCACGCAACGCCCCCGCTGCCAGTTTCGTCACGGGGTGGGCCCCAAGAGCTCGTCGGCGGCGGCCCAGGGGTGGGTGCCCCTGCGCTCGACCTCGTCGAGGAGCTGCTCGAAGCGGTCGCCGTCGGCCGTCGACCGGGCGCGGGCCAGCAGGCGCTCGGCCACGATGCGGGTGAGCTCCTCGCGAGCGCGGCGGCCCCGGCGGGCGTCGAGCTCGCCCGAGCCCTCGAGGTGGGCGCGGTGGGCCAGCACCTGGTCCCACAGCTCGGCGACGCCGGTGCCCTCGGTGGCCACGGCGGCGAGCACCGGCGGGCGCCACGCCTGTTGCGTGCCGTCGACGCCGGTGAGGTCGAGCATGCCCTCGAGGTCACGGCGGGTCTCGTCGGCGCCGGGGCGGTCGGCCTTGTTGATCACGAAGATGTCGGCGATCTCCATGAGCCCGGCCTTGTTGGCCTGCACGGCGTCACCCCACCCCGGGTTGACCACGACCACCGTCGTGTCGGCGGCGCCGACGATCTCGACCTCGACCTGCCCGACGCCCACCGTCTCGACCAGCACCCACGGGAAGCCGGCGGCGTCGAGGACCCGCACGGCCTGCGGGGTGGCGAGGGCGAGGCCGCCGAGGTGCCCGCGCGTCGCCATCGACCGGATGAAGACCGAGTCGTCGAGGGCGTGGTCCTGCATGCGGATGCGGTCTCCGAGGATGGCGCCCCCGGTGAACGGCGACGAGGGGTCGATGGCCAGCACCGCCACCCGCTCGTCGCGCCGGCGCAGCTCGCCGAGCAGCGCGGAGGTGAGCGTGGACTTCCCCGCCCCGGGGGCGCCCGTGATGCCCACCGTGTACGCCCCGCCGCTGCGAGCGTGCGCGAGCGTGCCGACGACACGGGCGTCGTCGCCGCCCCGCTCCACCAGCGACAGCAGGCGGGCCACCGCCCGACGGTCGCCCCCGGCGGCGTCGTCCATCAGCGTGGTGGCGTCGCGCCCGTCGCGTCCCATCGCGGAGATGTCTAGAGGCTGACGGCGCTCTCGATGAAGGTGTCGCCGATGTTGACGACCTCGGTCACGCCCTCGACGCGGTCCTTGAGGATGCGCTCGACGCCGGCCTTGAGCGTCACGGTGGACGCCGGGCACGACACGCAGGC
>DASUEE010000242.1:0-3916 GCA_036275235.1 Acidimicrobiales bacterium
GCGCTCGCCCTGGCCGAGCGCGTGTCCGAGCTCTCGCCGGCCGGCCACGCCCACCTCGACGCCATCTTCCTCGACGAGGGCTTCGGCACGCTCGACCCCGAGACGCTCGACGTCGTCGCGTCGGCCATCGAGGAGCTGGGCGCGAGCGGTCGCATGGTCGGGGTGGTCTCCCACGTGCCGGAGCTCGCCGAGCGCGTCCCCACCCGGTTCGAGGTGCGGCGGGTCGGCGACACCTCCACGGTGCAGCGGGTGGACGTCTGATGCGCATCGTCGTCGAGCAGTGGGCACCCGAGTACGGGTCGCCGATGGCGGTCGACGCCCTCGACGAGACCACCGCCACGGTCGACGTGGAGGTGGAGGTGCCGGTGGAGGCGTGGGCGCCGCGCACACCTGCGCCCGGCACGCTGGTGCCGGCGGAGGTCGCGTTCGTCGACGGCGTGCGCCGGGTCGACGCCCGGGTCTGGGTCGAGTCCGACCGGGGTGGCAGCCACCAGGGCCTGTGCGCGAGCTACGCCGCCGGCGTGGTGCGCTGCAACGGCCGCGCCACCGTGGTCGACGCCCGGGTCGACCGCGGCATCTTCTGCGACGCCCCCGACCTCGTGCCGGTCGCCACCCGCCACGGCCGCTTCGCCGTCCGGCCGGTGCCCGCCCCCGCCACCGGCGACGCCCTCACGCTCGCCCTGCAGCGCTGCATGGCCGACCTCGAGCGCACGGTGTCCGAGTCCGTGCCCGCCGACTGCCTGCTCGTGCTCGACGGGCCGATCCGCGAGCGCACCGGCCTCGACCACGCCGTGGGGTACGTGAAGACCCACCACGTGTCGTACCTGCCGGCCGTCCTGCAGGAGGTCGTGCCCCGCCTCGGTGCCGGCCAGCGCACGCCGGTCTTCCTCATCGGCGACGGCGGCTTCCGCCGGTGGTCGTGGTACCTGCGCCTCCCCGGCGACCGCGCCCACGGCTGGGCCGGTGTCGTCCGCTGCGAGCTCAGCCCCGACCGCACCGCCGCCGAGGTCGTCGCCATCGCCGACACCTGCGCCCTCGTCCTGCCCCGATTCGCATCGGAGGCCCACAAGGACGCCCGGGCGCCCCAGAACCTGTACCCCATCGCCGGCCTCGAGCGCGAGCTGCGCCGGCGCCTGGGCGATGCCCGCCTGCTGTACCGGGCGCTCCGAGCCGCATCCTGACCAGCGGGCGGCCGTACGCTGCCGCCCGTGGCCCACGCCTCGTCGCCTCGCCTGCTGGCGCTGCACGCCCTCCGGCTCAAGGGGGTCGCCGAGCCCGCCGAGGTGGCCGAGTACGTCGACGGCGCCCCCGAGGTGCTCGCCGTCGAGCTCGAGGGCCTCGAGCAGCAGGGCTACGTCGTCCGCCGCCGGGGCCGCTTCCCGGGGTACGCCCTCACCGACGACGGCCGGATCCTGGGTGAGCGGCTCCTCGCCGACGAGCTCGACGCCGGTGACCTGCGGCGTCGGGTCGAGGCCGCCTACGACGAGTTCCTGCGGTTCAACGGCCAGCTCCTCACCGTCTGCACGCAGTGGCAGCTGCGGACCGTCGACGGCGAGGCCGTGACGAACGACCACACCGACCCGGACCACGACGCCGCCGTCATCGACGCCCTCGTGGCGCTCGACCAGCACGTGCAGCCGGTGCTCGCCTCGCTCCAGGAGGCGCTCGACCGCTTCGGCCCGCACCAGCGCCGGCTCCGGTACGCGTTGGACCGCGTCGTCGCCGGCGAGCACGATTGGCTCACCAAGCCCATGTTCCCGAGCTACCACTCGTGCTGGTTCGAGCTGCACGAGGACCTGCTCGCCACCCTGGGCCGCGAACGCCGACGTGAAGGGAGCCCGTGATGGGCGCACTGGGAGAGAGCCGCTTCGGGCGGGTGCTCACGGCCATGATCACCCCGTTCGACGAGGACGGCGGGCTCGACCTCGACGGCGCCCAGCAGCTGGCGCGCTGGCTCGTCGACCACGGCAGCGACGGCCTCGTCATCAACGGCACCACCGGCGAGTCGCCCACGCTCACCGCCACCGAGTCGGTGGATCTGTTCCGCGCCGTCCGCCAGGCCGTCGACGTGCCGGTCATCGCCGGCACGGGCTCGAACGACACCGCGCACGCCATCCGGCAGTCCGAGGCCGCGGCCGGGATCGGCGTGGACGGCCTGCTGGTGGTGGCGCCGTACTACAACCGCCCGTCGCAGGCCGGCCTCGACCAGCACTTCCGGATGATCGCCGCGGCGACGCCGCTCCCGGTGATCCTCTACGACATCCCGATCCGCACGGGCCGCAAGGTCGAGACCGACACCATCGTCCGGCTCGCCCACGAGGTCCCCACCATCGTCGGGCTGAAGGACGCCGCCGGCGACCCGGCCGAGACCGCGACGCTCGTCGCGTCGGCGCCGGAGGACTTCGAGGTCTTCTCCGGCGACGACAACCTCACCCTGCCGTTCCTGTCCGTCGGCGCCCGCTCGGTCATCAGCGTCACCGCCCACTGGGCCGGCCAGGAGCTCCAGGCGATGTTCGCCGCGTTCGACGCCGGCGACGTCGCAGAGGCCCGCCGGATCAACGCCCGCCTCATCCCGTCGTACGCGTTCCAGTCAACCGCCGACGCCCCCACCCCGGTGCCCACCAAGGCGATGCTGCGCAGCCTCGGCCTGCCGGCGGGGGGGTGCCGCCCGCCGATGGGCCCGACCCCCGACGGGCTCGAGGTGCAGGCCAAGGAGGTCTGGGACGCCCTCCAGGGGTAGCGCCGACCCGTTCTGGCAGTTGCCAGGGAACACCGGGATGCCCGGCCCGCGCCGGTACCGTGCACCCCCATGCCAGCACCGGTGAAGATCACGTTCCTGGGCGGCCTCGGCGAGATCGGGCGCAACTGCGCCTGCATCGAGGTCGACGACCGGATCATGCTCATCGACTGCGGGCTCATGTTCCCCGACCTGGACATGCTCGGCATCGACCTGGTGCTGCCCGACTTCAGCTACCTCTACGACAACGCCGACCGGGTCGAGGGCGCCATCCTCACCCACGGCCACGAGGACCACACCGGCGGCCTGGCCTTCCTGCTCCGCGACGTCAGCTTCCCGCTGTACGGCTCGGAGCTGACGCTGGGCTTCGCCCGCAACCGCATCGAGGAGGCCGGCCTGCTCGACCGCACCGAGTTCATCGCGGTGCGCGACGGCGAGCGCCGCCAGATCGGGCCCTTCGACGTCGAGTTCATCCCGGCCACGCACTCGGTGCCCCACGCCTTCGCCACGGCGTTCCACACGCCGCAGGGCACGATCCTGCACTCGGGCGACTTCAAGATCGACCTCACACCCGTCGACGGCCGCCTCACCGACCTCGCCCGCATCGGCGCCATGGCCAGCGACCCGGGCATCCGGCTCCTGCTCGCCGACTCCACGAACGCCGAGGAGAAGGGGCACTCGGCCAGCGAGACCACGGTGGGACGGGTCCTGTACGACCTCTTCCACGCCCACGAGGGCCGCCGCATCATCACCGCCTGCTTCGCCAGCCACGTGCACCGCGTGCAGCAGATCGCCGACGCCGCCGTGGCCTTCGACCGCAAGATCGCCACTCTCGGGCTGTCGATGAAGAAGAACGTGAAGCTCGCCCGGTCCCTGGGCCTGCTGAAGATCCCGGAGTCGAGCCTCATCGACATCGAGGACATCGACAAGCACGAGCCGGGGCAGATCTGCATCATCTCCACCGGCAGCCAGGGCGAGCCGATGTCGGCGCTGGCGCTCATGGCCGCCACCGAGAGCCGCTGGCTGACCCTCACGCCCCAGGACACGGTGATCCTCAGCTCGCACCCGATCCCCGGCAACGAGATGAACGTCTCGAAGGTGATCGACGGCCTCGTCCGCCAGGGCGTCGACGTCGTGTACTCCGGCATCGCCGACGTCCACGCCACCGGGCACGCCAAG
>DASUEE010000243.1:0-18458 GCA_036275235.1 Acidimicrobiales bacterium
GGTCGACACCGCCCCCACCGCGCCGTCACCGACGGCGCCGCCGTGGTGCTCCTCGGCGGCATCCTCGCCAGCTGGACGCTGGTGGGCTCGATCGACGCCGACCTCTTCGCCGGCCCGATCCTGGTGCACGCGCTCGCCACGGCCCTGCTGATCTGGGCGGTCACCGGCGGAGACAGCGTCGTGTCACCGCTGCTCGGCTGGCGCCCGCTCGAGTGGATCGGCCGGCGCTCCTACGGGATCTACGTGTACCACTGGCCGCTGTTCGTCTTCTTCGACCAGCGCTACCCGCGGGCACCCTCCGCGGCGACGCTGGGCGGCGCATGGGCCACCACCTTCCTGCTCGGCGCGCTCTCGCACCGCTTCCTCGAGCAGCCGGTCCGCGTCGGTGACGCGCTGCGCCGACCCGGAGCCGCCCGAGCCCTCGCCCTCGCCCTCCCTGCCGTGCTCGTGGTCGTCGGACTGGCCGCCAGCTCGACCGCGGAGCCGGCGGTCGACGTCCGCGCCGCCGCCGACCGCCTCGAGCGCCTGGCCGCGGCCACGAGCACCACGAGCACGTCGACCACCACCAGCACCTCGGCGTCCACGACGCCCGGAGCCACCGTCGTCCCCACCACCACCGAACCCGTGGCCCCGGATCGCCTCGCCGTGTTCGGGGACTCCACCGCCGCCACGCTCGGCCTCGGGCTCGTGCAGTGGGCGCAGGAGGAGGGTCGCTTCATGCCGGTGCCCGGATCGGCGATCCCCGGGTGCTCGCTCGTGCCGGAGGGGTCTCGCTGGAGCGACGACACCGAGTTCCGGATCCCGGAGGGCTGCCGGTGGCGCGAGCGCTGGCCCCAGCTCGTCGACGAGCACGACCCGCAGGTCGTCGTGGTCAGCACCGGGGCGCTCGACGCCCTGCCGTGGTCGCTCCCCGGCGTCGAGGGGCGTCGCGAGATCACCGACCCGGTCGTGGAGCGGCGGGTCCGGGAGGAGCTGGACGCCGTCAACGACCTCATGGCCCGCCCCGGCGCGCTCCTCGTGTGGCTCACGCTGCCGGGCCCGGTGCGCGAGAGCGCCAACACCGAGCGGGTGCGCCGGCTGAACGAGCTGATCCGGGAGTCCGCCGCCGGGCGCGACGGCGTCGAGGTGGTCGACGTCGGCGCCCACATCGACCGCTGGCCCACCGACCTCGACGAAGGGCGGCGGCGCGACGGCGTGCACCTGGACGAGGGCCCGGCCCGCGACCTCGCCGACGACTTCCTCGGCCCCCGGCTCCTCGCCCTGTCCGGCGGGGTCATCACCTCCCCGGCCGGCGGGTAGGGCCCGGACCATGACCGCCGCGCTCGACGTCACCCACCACGCGGACGACCACCGCTACGTGCTCACCGACGGCGACGAGGCCGTGGGCCTGCTCGCCTACCGGCCGGTGGGACGCCCCGGCACCGACCTGGTCGACGTGTACACCACCCAGATCTCGCCCGCTCGCCGGGGCCAGGGCCTCGGCGAGGTGCTGGTGCGGGAGGCGCTCGACGACCTCCGCCGGCGGGGCACCGCCGTGAAGGCCTCGTGCTGGTACGTCGCCGACTTCCTGCGCGACAACCCCGAGTACCACGACCTGCGCGAGGGCGCCGACCGTCCCGTCGCGACGAAGACGTTCCCGGACGAGCGGACGTCGCCGGAGGCGGCGCACGAGGCCCACGCGAACGGCGTCGCCGGCACCGATCCCGTCGCCGCGGGTGGCGATCCCGGCCGCCCGCCCTCCGAGCGGGCCTGACGGACGGATCCGTCCCCGCAGAACCGTTCTGGGGTACCGATGCCCGCGCATGCGGGGGGATCGGTACCCCAGAACGGGGGTCAGCGGTGGACGAGGCGGCGGGCGCCCCACCAGGTGACGAGGACCAGCGCCTCGACCACGATGCGGCCCGACATCTTCGAGGTGCCGCGGATCCGGTCGGTGAAGGCGATGGGCACCTCGTCGATCCGGCCGCCGTTGCGGGCCACGCGGTAGGCCATCTCGATCTGGAAGCCGTAGCCGTCGGCCCGCACGGAGTCGAGGTCGATGGCCTCCAGTGCGGAGGACCGGTAGGCGCGGTAGCCGGCGGTGCTGTCGGCCACGTGGAGCGACAGCACGGCGCCGGCGTAGCGGTTCCCCCACCGCGACAGGGCCTTGCGGTGCCAGCTCCAGTCGGGGATCGAGCCGCCGGGCACGTAGCGCGAGCCGATGGCGAGGTCGGCGCCGTCCTCCACCCGCGCCAGGAGCGAGGGGAGCGCCGCCGGGTCGTGGGAGAGGTCGGCGTCCATCTCGACCATGACGTCGAAGCCCTCGGCCGCGCCCCAGCGGAACCCGGCGCGGTAGGCCGAGCCCAGCCCGGACTTCCCGGGGCGCCGGAGCAGGTGCAGGTTCGCGTCCTCGGTCGCCATGCGCGCGACGAGGTCGCCGGTGCCGTCGGGGCTGGCGTCGTCGACCACCAGCACGTGCGCATCGGGGACGGCCGCGTGGACGCGCGCGACGACGTCGGCGATGTTCTCCACCTCGTCGTAGGTCGGGATGACCACCAGGGTCCGCATCACCGGTGCCGGGCCTGCCCGCTCAGTACGGCCAGGTCTCGCCGTCGTGCCCCAGCCGCTGTGCCCAGCGCTTCCTCCCGCTGGCGATCAGCACCTTGAGCACGACGTTGCGCACGAACCAGGGCAGCTCGGCCAGCTGCCGCAGCGCCGACGAGGCGCGTGCACCCGGTGACTGGTGCGTGCGCCGGTAGGCCGTGAGCGACTGCGCCCGCCCCTCGTAGCGCCACGCCGGCGACAGGAGGAGCTCGACGAGGATGGCGAGGGTCACGCCGATCGACGAGAACGAGTCGTGGATGAGCATGCGGCCGCCGGGCGCCACCCGGGCGCCCCAGTCGCGGATGTCGGTGCGTGCGGGACCGAAGCGGTGGGCGCCGTCGATGAACAGCACGTCGATGGGGTCGGCGACCTCGCCGTGCGCGGCGTCGGAGAACGCCCGGACGTGTCGCACCCGGTCCGCGACGCCGGCCGCGGCGAGGTTGCGCCGGAAGGTCTCGTTGTCGGTCTCGGCCTCGGCCGCGTAGCCCTCGATCTCCTGGGGGCCGCGGTCGTTCCCGGCGTGCGGGTCGATGGCGACGATCTCGACGTCGGCCGGCGCGGAGGACGCCAGGACGATGGTCGAGCGCCCCCGGAACGAGCCGATCTCCACGATGCGCCCGCCCGGAGGGCACGCCCGGGCCGCCTCGTGGAGCGCCTCGATCTGGTCGTCGCTGAGCCAGCCCTCGACGTCGGCGACGCGCGCCCGCACCTCGGTGAGCGTGGGGGTCGCAGGGAGCTCGGCGGGATCGGGCACGGCGCAGCAGCGTAGGGCCCGGAGAGGGCGGCGACCGATGACCGGGCGGCCATCGGGGGCTCGGTAGGGTGGTCCGACCCCTGGCACCGGCCGACGCCGGCGCCGCCCGTGGAGCCCGCCCGTTGCCCGATCACCCGACCCCCGCCACCGACGCGCCCGGCGACGGCCCCGAGAAGATCGGCGACCTCGCCGCCGGCGCCGGGATCCGCCGCATCCACGTGCTCGCCTGGCGCGACCTCGACGACGTCGAGGCCGGGGGCTCCGAGCTCCACGCCCACGAGGTGTGCCGCGAGTGGGCGGCCGCCGGGCTCGAGGTCACGTGCCGGACCTCCTTCGCCCAGGGGCACCCGCCCGACGTCGTGCGCGACGGCTACCGGGTGCGCCGCAAGGCCGGCCGCTACCTCGTGTTCCCGCGCTCCGTCGCCGCCGAGCTGGCGGGGCGCCACGGTCCCCGGGACGCCCTCGTCGAGATCTGGAACGGCATGCCCTTCCTGTCGCCGCTGTGGGCGCGCGGTCCCCGCATCACGTTCCTCCACCACGTCCACGCGGAGATGTGGAAGATGGTGCTCCCCCCGCGGTTGGCGCGGATGGGCGATCTCCTCGAGCGGCGCATCGCCCCGCCCCTCTACCGGCACAGCCGGATCGTGACCCTCTCGGAGTCGTCGCGGGCCGACATGGCGCGGCTGCTCCACCCGCCGCCCGACCGGGTCGACGTCGTCCCCCCCGGCATCTCTCCCCGGTTCCGCCCCGGCGTCGAGTCGGCCACCCCGCTCGTCGTGGCCGTCGGCCGCCTCGTGCCGTCGAAGCACGTCGACCAGCTCGTCCACGCCGCGGCGCGCGCCCGGCTCCGGGTGCCCGGTCTGCGCCTCGTGGTGGTCGGCGAGGGCTACGAGCGCCTGCAGGTCGAGGCGGCCGTCGACGCCGTCGACGGCCGGGGGTGGGTCGAGCTGCCGGGCCGCGTCGGCGACGACGAGCTCGTCGCCCTCTACCAGCAGGCATGGGTGCTCGCCTCGGCGTCCTCGCACGAGGGATGGGGCATGTCGATCACCGAGGCCGCGGCCTGCGCCACGCCGGCGGTCGTCACCGACATCGCCGGGCACCGCGACGCCGTGGTCGACGGCGTCACCGGCCGCCTCGTCCGGGCGAGCGACCACACCGTGCCCGAGCGCCTGGGCGACGCGCTCGCCGACGTCCTCGCCGACGACGCGGCCCGCCGTCGCATGTCGCAGGCCGCCGCCGATCACGCCGCCCGCTTCACCTGGCGGGCCACGGCCACGCAGCTGATGGCGATCCTCGCCGACGAGGCGGCCCGCCGGAACCCGTGAGCGCGCCCCATCCCCCGCGCCTGCGCGACTGGTGGCTGCCGCTCGCCGTGCTCGCCGCGCTCGTGTACGTCCCGCTCCTGCTCACCGACCCCGGGCAGGTGCTGGCCGACACGAAGACGTACCTGTACCTCGACCCGGGGCGGCTGCTCTCGCGGGCCGTCTCGATGTGGGATCCCCACGTCGGCCTCGGCACGGTCCCCCACCAGCAGATCGGGTACCTGTGGCCCGCCGGTCCCTGGTACTGGACCTTCGAGCAGCTGGGCGTCCCGGACTGGGTCGCGCAGCGCCTCTGGCTCGGCTCGATCATGGTCGCCGCCGGCGGCGGCGTGCTGTTCCTGGGCCGCACGTGGCGGTGGCGCCCCTCGTCGGCCGCCGCCGCGGCGTTCCTGTACGCCCTGACGCCGTTCGTCCTCACGCTCGCCGCCCGCATCTCGGTGATCCTGCTCCCCTTCGCCGCGCTGCCCTGGCTGCTCGCGCTCACGGTGCGGGCCACCCACGCGCGCGGCTGGCGCCACGCCGCCCTGTTCGGCCTGGTCGTGGCCACCGCCGGCAGCGTGAACGCCACGGCCATCCTCCTCGTGGGTCTCGCACCGGTCCTGTGGCTCGTGTACGCGTCGCTCGGCGCCCGCGACATCACCACGAGCCGCGCCGCCAGCACCGCTGCCAAGATCGGCGTCGTCGCGATCGCCGTGAACCTCTGGTGGATCAGCGGGCTCTCGGTGCAGGCCACCGACGGCATCGAGGTGCTGCGCTACACCGAGACCGCCGAGGTCGTGGCCGACGCCTCCACGTCGCACGAGGTGCTCCGGGGCCTGGGCTACTGGTTCTTCTACGGCGACGACCGCCTCGGCCCGTGGATCGAGCCGAGCGTGCAGTACACGCAGGACCTCTGGCTCCTGGCCCTCTCGTACGCGATCCCGGTCGCCGGCCTCCTCGCCCTCGGCGTCACGCGGTGGCGGCACCGCACGTTCCTCATCGGGATGCTCGGCCTCGGCCTCGTGCTCGCCGTGGGCGCGCACCCGTGGGGCTCCCCGCCGCCCGTGGCCGGGATCATCAAGGCGTTCCTGCTCACGGACCTCGGCCTCGCCATGCGCAGCCTCCCTCGCGCCGTCCCGCTCGTGGCCCTGGCGCTCGCCCTCGGCATCGGTGCGCTCGTCGGCGCGATCAGCGAGCAGGTGTCCCGGCGCGGCCTGCTCGCCGCCGCCGCCGTGTGCGCGATCGCCTACGCCGCCCTGCCGCCGCTGTGGATGCGGGACATGGCCCCGGAGAACCTGCAGCGCCCGGAGGACATCCCGACCTACTGGCTGGAGGCCGCCCGGTACCTCGAGAGCCGCGACGACGGCACCCGGGTGCTCGAGATCCCCGGCTCCGACTTCGCCTCGTACCGCTGGGGGAACACGGTCGACCCGATCCTGCCCGGGCTGATGGACCGGCCCTACGCGGCTCGCGAGCTCATCCCCTACGGCACGCCACCGGCAGCGCAGCTGCTCAACGCCCTCGACCTCCGGCTGCAGGAGCAGACGATGCCGTCGCAGGGGTTGGCGGCGGTGGCTCGCCTGATGGGCGTCGGCGACGTCGTCCTGCGCAACGACCTGCAGTACGAGCGGTACAACACCCCCCGTCCCCGCTCGCTGCTCGACCTCGCGTCCCGCATGCCCGGCCTCGGCGTGCCCACCACCTTCGGTGACGGCGTGCCCAACGTCGCCGGGCCGGACGCTCCGATGATCGACGAGCAGCACCTCGTCCGCGACGGCGCCCTCCCGGAGTCCCCGGCCATCGTGGCGTTCCCGGTGGAGGACCCGGTCCCGATCGTGCGCACGCACAACGGCGACCAGCAGGTGCTGCTCAGCGGCGACGGCTACGGCATCGTCGACGCAGCCATGGCCGGGCTGCTCACCGGTGACGAGCTCGTCCGCTACTCGGCCGAGCTCACCGACGACGAGGACTTCGTCCGCACGCACCTGCGCGACGACCGGGCGCTCGTGGTGACCGACACGAACCGCAAGCGGGGCGAGCGCTGGACCACGGTGCGCCACACGCAGGGGTTCACCGAGACCGAGGACGGCGGCGTCCTCGACGACGACCGCACCGACAACCGCCTGCCGGTCCTCCCCGACCGTCCCGGCACGCGCACGGTGGCCGAGCACCGCGGCCTGTCGGCGCGGGCCACCGACTACGGCAACCCGATCACGTTCACGCCCGAGGAGCGGCCTGCCAACGGCGCCGACGGCGACCCGACCACGGCGTGGCGCGTCGCCGCGTTCGACGACCCCGTGGGACACCGGCTGGTCCTCGAGGCGCCGTCGCCGGTCACCACGGGGGAGGTCACCCTCCTCCAGCCCCAGACCGGGCTCATCAACCGCTGGATCACCGAGGTCGAGCTGCGTTTCGACGGCGACGATCCCGTGCGCGTCTCCCTCGACGACTCCTCCCGCACGGCACCCGGGCAGCTGGTCGACGTCGGCGAGCGCACCTTCCGGGAGCTGAGCATCGAGATCCTCGCCGACACCGGCGGTCGTCGTCCGGCCTACGACGGGCTCACGAGCGTGGGGTTCGCCGAGGTGGACGTCGCCGACCTCACGGTCGACGAGGTCATCCGCATGCCCGACGACCTCCTCGACGCCGGCGGCTTCCGCACGCTCTCCTACCCCCTCGCCCTCGTCCAGACGCGGCTGCGGTCGATCGCCACCGAGGTGACCCGCACCGACGAGGAGTTCGCGATGGCCAGAGCCGTCCAGCTCCCCACGACCCGTCGCTACGCGCTGGGGGGCACGGCACGGCTCTCGGCCCGTGCGCCGTCCCCGGTGCTCGACGCGCTGCTCGGCCGGGCCGGCGATGGCGTCCCCGTCGTCACGGGCAGCACCACCCTCCCCGGCGGCCTCGCGCACCGCGCCTCGAACGTGCTCGACGGCGACCCCGGCACCGTGTGGACCACGACGTACGCACCGCCGCCCGACCAGGCGCTGCGGATCGAGGCCGGCCGACCCACCGCCGTCGACTCGCTCGAGCTGCTGGTCGTCGACGACGCCCGCCACTCGGTCCCGCGGGCCGTGCGGGTGCTCGCCGACGGGCAGGAGGTCGCCGCCGCCCCCCTCGCCCTCCAGCCCGCCGGCGACGGGCTCGCGGTCGCCACCGTCGACCTCCCGACCCCCACCACCGCGTCGACGTTCGAGCTGGTGCTCGGCGACGTCGAGGTGCGGACCACCATGGACTGGTACAGCGAGGGGCCGGTGATGCTCCCGTTGGCGGTCGCCGACGTCGCCATCGGCGACCTGTCGGTGCCCCCGGTGGCCCCGACCCTCGACACCGGCTGCCGCGACGACCTCGTGCGCATCGACGACCGCCCGGTCCTGCTGCGCGTCACGGGAACCACGGCCGACGCCCTCGCCGGCCTCGAGCTCGACGTGCAGCCGTGCGAGGGCCCGGTCACGATCTCCGGCGGCGACCGCACGTTCCGGACGGCCGAGGGACGCGCCACCGGCATCGACCTCGACCAGCTGGTCTGGCGATCGGCGGCCGGCGGCGGCGCGCCGCAGGCGAGCTCCGGTCCGCTCCTCGGAGGGGGATCCGAGGCCCCGGTGGCGCGGGTGACCTCGCAGGACGACGCCACCGTCCGCCTCGACATCCGCGGCGCCCGCCCGGGCGAGCCGTTCTGGCTCGTGCTCGGGCAGAGCCAGAGCCCGGGCTGGACCTTCCAGTCGGACGAGGCCACCTCGGAGGACACGCAGCTCGTCGACGGGTACGCCAACGGGTTCCTCGTGACCCCGGACGCCCGCACGATCGACGCCACCCTGCGCTTCACCCCGCAGAACCGGGTGGAGGTCGGCCTGCTCGTGAGCGCCATCGCGGCCCTCGGCGCCCTCGGCCTCGCCCTGCTCCCGGCCCGGCCGTTGCGCCCCCTGCCCATCCCGCTGCAGGAGCCGCTCCGCCGGCTGCGGGCGCTCACGTGGGAGGGCGCGCTGCCCACCCGCCGGGATGCCCGGCTCCTCGGGGTCGCCGTCGGCGTCGCCACCGCCGCGACCGTGACCTGGCCCATCGGGCTCGTGGTCGGGCTCCTCGCCGGCTTCGCCGCCCGGCGCGAGACGTGGCGCCCGCTGTTCACGGTGCTGCCCGCCGGGCTGCTCGCCGCCGTGGCCGGCTACGTGATCCTCCTCCAGCTGCGCGACGACGTCCCGCCCGGCCTGCCCTGGCCGAACCAGACGGGACGCCTCCATCCGGTGGGGCTCGCCGCGGTCGCGCTCCTCCTCACCGACGTGGCGATCGCCCACCTCTGGTCCCGCCGCAGCGACTACCGCTGACGGTGGTGCTGGCAGACTCCCCCGCCATGGCTCCTCCCGTCGTCCTCGTCCACGGCTTCGGCACCTCCTACGAGCTCACGTGGGTGCACAACGGCTGGGTCGACCTGCTGGCCGACGAGGGGCGCGAGGCCATCGGCGTCGACCTCCTCGGCCACGGGAGCGCCCCGAAGCCCCACGACCCCGAGGCCTACGCCGACCTCGGCGAGCGCGTCCGCGAGGCGCTGCCCGAAGAGCCCGTCGACGCCATCGGCTTCTCGATGGGCGCCAAGACCCTGCTGCGGGTGGCCGCCGCCGAACCGCACCGCTTCCGGTCGCTCGTGGTGTCCGGCGTCGGGTCGAACCTGTTCCAGTCGGCCGACCGGTCCCAGCTCATCGAGGCGATCCGCTCCGGCGACGACGGCAGCATCCCCCAGCTGCGCTACTTCGCCGGCCTCGCCGAGCTGCCCGGCAACGACCGCGAGGCGCTCGCCGCCTGCATGAGCCGTGACACGCACCTGCTCACCGACGAGCAGCTCGGCGCCATCACCTGCCCCGTGCTGGTGGTGCTCGGCGACCAGGACATGGTGGCGCCGGCCACCCCGCTGGTCGACGCGCTCCCCGACGCCACCTACGTCGAGCTGCCTCGCACCGACCACGCCAAGACGCCGAAGTCCTTCGCCTTCATCGACGCGGCGCTGGGCTTCCTGCGAGAGGTGGACCAGCGCTCGTGAAGCGCGTCCCCGGCGGGTCCTGCGCCCAGGGCGTCGGCGCCTCCCAGCGGTCCTCGTAGACCAGCTCCTGCACGGGCCGGCGGCGGACCGGCCCGTGGGACCCCTCGGGGCGTCCGAGGGCGATCGTGGCGCTGATCGCCACCTCCCCCGGGATCCCGAGCACCGCCCGGAGCTCGGCCTCCACGTGCTGGTGCCACATCGTCAGCACGCCGCCGTACCCGAGGGCCCGGGCGGCGAGCAGCAGGTTCTGGCAGGCGGGGTAGATCGATGCGCCCTCCGTGGGCGTCGGAGGCCGGTGCCGGCGGAGGCAGGCGAGGACGACCACCGGGGTCTCCTCGAAGCGGTCCACGAAGCGCTGCATGGTGTCGGCCATGCGGGCCTTCGGCGACCCTGCGGCGGCGCCGGTGCCCTCGTCGTACCCGTCGCGCTGCCGCTTCTGCGCCCACAGCGCACGGAAGGACTCACCGAGCAGTCGTCGGGCCTCGGTCGCCGCGGGCCCGTCGCGCAGGACGAGGAAGCGGAAGGACTGGCGGTTGCTCCCCGACGGCGCACGGGTGGCGTGCCACAGGATCGTCGCCAGGTCCTGCTCGGGGATCGGCTCGTCGCGGTAGCGACGGATGGCCCGCGTCGTCGCCATCCCGGTGAGCAGGTCGGGGACCTCGTCCATGGGTGCCAGTATCGGCGCGTGCTCACCTCCTTCGACGACTACCCCGTGCACCAGACCGGGGTGCCCGTGCAGCAGCCCGCCACCGGCGACCGGAACCACTACGACCGGTACTTCTTCAACGGGTACGACCGCGAGGGCTCGCTGTTCTTCGCGCTCGCGATGGGGCGGTACCCCAACCGCTCGGTGCTCGACGCATCGTTCAGCGTCGTCGCCGACGGCGTGCAGCGCAGCGTGCACGCGTCCGGGCGCGCGCCCGAGGACCCCGTCGACACGTCGTGCGGGCCGATCCGCATCGAGGTCGTCGAACCCCTGCGCGTCCTGCGCGTGGTGGTCGACGACGCCGAGCACGGCATCGGGTGCGACCTGACCTGGCGGGCGCGCACCGTGGCCGTCGAGGAGGACCACTTCCACCGCCGCAGCGGCACCCGTGTCGTGATGGACTACACCCGGCTCACCCAGTTCGGGGCCTGGGAGGGATGGGTCCGCACCGGCGACCGCCAGGTCGACGTCACGCCGGGTGAGTTCCTCGGTTCACGGGACCGCTCCTGGGGGATCCGTGGAGTCGGCGAGCCCGAGGGCGGTGCGCCCGGCTCCGGGCTCGCCCAGTTCTTCTGGCTCTGGGCACCGCTCAACTTCGAGGACGGCGCCGCCCACTTCGACGTGAACGAGGACTCGAGGGGCGACCGCTGGCACGAGACGGCGATGGACATCCCGCTGCTCCCGGACGACGCGCCGGCGCTCGACCCCGGTGGTCTCCCGCACTCGCCGCGACGGATGCGCAGCGTCGACTGGCACATCGACTGGGAGCCGGGCACGAGGCGCTCCCGGCGGGCGTCGCTCACGTTCACGCCCTGGGATGCGGAGCCGTCGACGATCGAGCTGGAGCCGCTGCTCACCTTCCACATGCTCGGCATCGGGTACTTCCACCCGGAGTGGAGCCATGGGCTCTGGAAGGGCGAGGCCGCCACCGGCACCACCGAGCTCGTGCTCGCCGAAGCCGACCCGGTGGCCGTCCAGCACATCCACGTGCAGCAGCTGGTGCGAGCGACCTGGGGCACGCGCTCGGGCGTCGGCGTGCTGGAGCAGCTGGCCATCGGCGAGCACCACCCGAGCGGGCTCACCGGGCTCTTCGACGGAGCGAGCACCTGAACCAGGTCCCGGCGTAGGCTCTCGGGATCAATTGGAAACGGGGGTGGCGCACGCGCGCGGCCTCCGAGCGAATGGAGCAAGGTATGGCGACCGGAACGGTCAAGTTCTTCAACAACGAGAAGGGGTACGGCTTCATCTCCCGCCCCGACGGGGATGATGTGTTCGTGCACTTCTCCAACATCGACGGGTCTGGCTACAAGACCCTCGAGGAGGGCCAGAACGTCGAGTTCGAGATCGGCCCCGGTCGCAAGGGCGACGAAGCCCACAACGTGCGGGTCGTCTGACCCCACGCCACGAGCCGAGCGACGGCGCCGGGCCCCGGGCCCGGCGCCGTCGTCGTTTTCGCCGGCACGCCGTACGCTCCGCCGGCGATGGCCAACGTCTTCGTCACCGGCAGCTCCTCGGGCATCGGCGAAGCCGCTGCGCTCCACCTCGACCGCCTCGGGCACCGCGTGTTCGCCGGCGTGCGCCGCGACGAGGACGCCGACGCCCTCCGGGCGAAGGCCGACGGCTCGCTGACCCCGGTCCGCTGCGACGTCTCCGACGCGGGCTCGGTCACGTCCGCGCTGGCCCAGATCGCGGACGCGGTCGGCGACGCCGGCCTCGACGGGCTGGTGAACAACGCCGGCGTGGCCCGGGCAGGTCCCCTCGAGCACCTGACGATCGACGAGTGGCGCGACCAGTTCGAGATCAACGTCTTCGGCCAGGTCGCCGTGACGAAGGCGGCCCTGCCCCTGATCCGCTCCGCCACCGGCCGCATCTGCTTCGTCGGCTCGGTCTCCGGCCGGCTCGGCAACGCGCTGATGGGCCCGTACTCGGGTTCCAAGTTCGCGATCGAGGGCATCGCCCAGGCGCTGCGGGCCGAGCTGCGGCCGTGGGGCATCGCCGTCTCCGTCGTCGAGCCCGGACCGGTGAAGACGCCGATCTGGTCGAAGGCCGAGAGCTACGCCGACGAGGTCGAGTCCCGGCTCGGGCCCGAGGCCACGGAGCAGTACCGCGACCAGATCGACACCGCCCGCAAGGGCGTCTCGGTGAACCAGCGCATCGGGGTGTCCACGGACAAGACGACGGCGGCCATCGAGCACGCCCTGCTCGCTCCGCGGCCCAAGCACCGCTACCTGGTGGGGGTCCCGGCGAAGGCCATCGGCACCGCCACCCGGCTCCTCCCGGACCGGGTGCTCGACCTGCTCACCGCCGCCGTCGGGCCGTAGCCCTCAGTTGTTCTTGGTGGTGAAGCCGCCGTCGACCACCAGCACGGCGCCGGTGCAGTACGACATGGCCGGCAGGCACAGCGACAGCGTGGCGTGGGCGACCTCCTCGGGGTCGCCGTAGCGGCGCATCGGCACCTTCCGGCGGGCGAAGGTCTCCTTGTCGGCGTCGGGGATGCCGGCGGTCATGCCGGTGTGGATCGCCCCGGGGCACACGACGTTCACCGTCACCCCCGTGGGTCCGAGCTCCACGGCGAGGCTTCGCGACAGCCCGATGACGCCGTGCTTCGACGCCGTGTACGGGCTGATGTACGCCGAGCCGCCGATGCCCTCGGTGGACGCCACGTTGACGATGCGGCCCTCGCCGTGGCGCTGCAGGTGGGGCAGGCACGCCCGGATCGTCGTGGTGTGGGCGGTGAGGTTCACGGCGATGGTCGTCGCCCACTGCTCCTCGAAGTCGGGCGCCTCGATGGGCGCCGGCAGCGACACGCCGGCGTTGTTCACCAGCACGTCCGGGGGGCCCAGCCGCTCGACGACGTCGGCGATCGCGGTGCGAACCCCGTCGCCGTCGGTGACGTCGACCGCCCAACCGGCTGCGGTGCCGCCGGCCTCGGTGATCTCGTGGACGACCTCGGCGACGCCGTCGGCGGTGCGGTCGAGGGCCGCGACCTTCGCCCCCTCGTCCGCGAAGAGGTGGGCGGTGGCACGCCCCATCCCGCTGGCCGCGCCGGTGATGACGGCCACGCGCCCGGCCACCGAGCGGTCGAGCCGGCTCAGCCTCGTCACCAGCGGGAACCTAGCGAGCCCGCCGAGCCACCGCCGGTGTTGTCGGCATCGTGCGCTCCGCCAGCGGCACGGAACAGCCCGAGGACGACGCTTCTCACGGCTCGTCGGGGTGCTTGCCCTCGCCCACCAGCCGCGCCGGCGGCTCCCCGAACCGGCCGCGCAGGAAGTCGGCGAGCGCCCACAGGCGGGCCTCGGCGTGGTGGTACGGGCTGCGGCGGCGCTCGGTGGCGACCTGGGCCAGCGCCATCAGGAACCGGATGGTCGCCTTGTACCGCCCCGAGTGCTTGCGCACGAGCAGGAGCGTGTTGCGCACCATGAGGTAGTCGATCACCGGGCGGGGGTTCGACATGTTCGGGTTGCGCACCATGGCGCCCCGCACGAGGCCGATCTCCCACCCGGCGGCCTTCGCCCGCACGCCGAGGTCGGCCTCCTCGCAGTAGGCGAAGTAGCGCTCGTCGAACAGCCCGACGTCCTCGAGCGCGCCCCGGCGGGCGAAGAGCATCGTGCCGTGCGGGTAGCCGGAGGGATCCCAGCCCTCCTCCACGGTCGCGGGGACGAGGATCGAGCCGAAGTACGGGTCGACGACCGGTGTGCAGCCGTCTCCGTAGTCGCCGCTGGCGAAGCCGGCCCGGGGGCGGTCCGCCACCTCGGCCAGGATGCGCTCGACGGCGTCGGGAGCAGGGAGGGCGTCGTGCGGGGCGAGGCCCACCCACTCCCCCTCGTGGGCGGCGAGGAAGCGCCGCCAGCCGGCGTTCGCCGACGGGCCGAAGCCCCCGTTGCGCCCCATGCGCACGACGTCCGAGCCGGGTGGCAGGAGCGCCAGGGCGGCCTCGTGGTCCTCCTCGGTGGAGCCCGAGTCGACCAGCAGGATCCGCACCGGCACCGTCTGGGCCGCCCATGCCTCGAGCGACGCCTCGAGCAGCCGGGGCCGGTTGCGGTGCACGACCACGACGGTGGTGGGGGGCGGGGTCGTCGTCGGCACGGCCGGCCATCCTGGCGAGGCCGGCGGCTGCACCGCCAGACGCGCGTGCCAGCATCGGGAGATGGCGCTTCCGCCCGACCGCTCCGTCGCCGACGCGCTCTGCGCCTTCATCGACGACTCGCCGTCGCCGTACCACGCCGTGGCGAGCGCGGCGGCGCTGCTCCAGGAGGCCGGGTTCAGCGAGGTCGCGCTCGACCAGCCGCTGCCGTCGGGCGCCGGGGGCCGCTACGTGCGCCGCGGCGGTTCGATCATCGCGTGGCGCCAGCCGGCCGGCGCGGTGCGGGCGTACCGCCTCGTCGGGGCCCACACCGACAGCCCCAACCTGCGCATCAAGCCGCAGCCGGACACCAGCCGGGCCCGCTTCCGCCAGCTGGGGGTCGAGGTCTACGGCGGGGTGCTCCTCAACTCCTGGCTCGACCGCGACCTCGGCCTGTCCGGGCGCGTCTCGGTGCGCACGCCGGAGGGTCCCGAGGTCCGGCTGCTGCGGGTGGACGAGCCGCTCCTGCGCGTGCCCCAGCTCGCCATCCACCTCGACCGAGACATCGTCACGGAGGGCCTCAAGCTCAACGCCCAGCAGCACCTGGCACCGGTGTGGGACCTCGACGGCGATGCCGGGTCCGAGGCGGCGTTCACGACCTTCGTCGGCGAGCAGCTCGGGGTCGGCGCCGACGACGTCCTCGCCTGGGACGTGATGGCCCACGACCTCACGCCGTCGCGCCGCACCGGCGTCGGTGGCGTGTTCGTCAGCGCTCCCCGGCTCGACAACCTCTGCTCCTCCTTCGCCGGGCTCCGTGGGCTGCTCGCCGCCCCGGACGACGCGCCGTCCACCCCGGTCGTGTGCCTGTACGACCACGAAGAGGTCGGGTCCACGAGCGGCACCGGCGCCGACTCCGCCCTGCTCGGCTCGGTGCTCGAGCGCATCGCGCTCGCGTCGGGCGCCGACCGGGCTGCCTTCCACGCCGCGCTCGCGGGGTCCCTGTGCGTGTCGGCCGACATGGCGCACGCCACCCACCCGAACTACGCCGACCGCCACGAGCCCGACCACCAGGTGGCCATGAACGCCGGCCCGGTCGTGAAGGTGAACGCGAACCAGCGCTACGCGTCCGACGCCGAGTCGATCGGCGTGCTGCTGCAGGCCTGCGACGCCGCCGGCATCCCGACCCAGCGCTTCGTCACCCGCACCGACCTCCCGTGCGGATCCACCATCGGACCGATCACCGCGGCTCGCCTCGGCATCCCCACCGTCGACGTCGGCGTGGCCCAGCTGGCGATGCACTCGACCCGCGAGCTCTGCGGTGCCGACGACCCCGACTGGTACGAGCGGACGATGGCCGCCGTCCTCGCCGGCTGAGACCGGCCGTGGACCTGGCCGACGCCCGACGCGTCCTGGGCGTGGCGGCTGGCGACGACTGGTCGGTGGTGCGGGCCGCGTACCGCGAGCGGGTGCGGGTCGCCCATCCCGACGTCACGGGAGGCACCGGCTCCTCCCGCACCGTGGAGCTGAACGCCGCCTACCGCACGCTGTCGATCGCCCGGCGCGAGGGTCGCCTCCACGACGAGATCCCGTCGTCAGCGAGCCCTCGACCGGCCGGGCGGGGCGGCGCTCCCCCGGTGGTGCCCCGGGACGAGCGACCGGCACCCTCCGGGCCACCGCCCGACGTCCGCATCCTCGGGCCGGACACCCTCGTCCTGTCCAGCCCACCGGACGAGACCTTCCGCCGCCTCGTCGAGGCCACGCACGGGCTGGGCGAGATCTCCTACCTGGACCGCAGCTCGGCGATCTTCGAGGCCGTGCTCCACCTCGACGACGGCACGCCCGCATCCTTCGTCGTCAGCCTGCAGTGGCGGGCCCACGACGCCAGCTGCGAGGCGTTCTGCACGCTCGAGGCGCTCGACCGGGCCGAGCACCTCGACGTCTCCGGCGTGCTGGCCCAGCTCCTCCCCCACATCCCGGCAGACCGGGGGACCTGACGCGCGGGCGCCACGAACTTGGCGCCCCCGACGGCCGAAACCTACGTTCCCCGGCCACACCCACGACAGGAGACGACCTCAGTGGAAGCCATCACCTACCTCGCCCTGCTCAGCGCGCTCGCCGCGCTGGTCCTGGCGTTCTTCTACTTCGGCCAGGTCAAGAAGGCCAGCCCGGGCAACGACCGCATGGTCGAGCTCATGGTGGCCATCCAGGACGGCGCCAAGGCCTTCCTGCGCCAGGAGTACACCTACGTGGCGGTCTTCGTGGCCGTCATGGCCGTGCTCATCGCCGCCTTCGTCGTACCCCTCGGCGCGGTCACCTACATCTTCGGTGCCGTGCTGTCCGCCGGCGCCGGCTACGTGGGCATGACCGTGGCCACCATGGCCAACGCCCGCACCACCGAGGCCGCCCGCTCCGGGCCGGCCAAGGCCCTGCCGCTCGCCTTCCGCGGCGGCGCCGTCATGGGCTTCTCGGTGGCCGGCCTGGCGCTCGCTGGCCTCGCCATCGTGTACATCGTCTTCGTCATGCTCCTCGAGGTCGACGAGGCCTTCGAGATCGTGACCGCCTTCGGCCTCGGCGCCTCCTCCATCGCCCTGTTCTCCCGGGTCGGCGGCGGCATCTACACCAAGGCCGCCGACGTCGGCGCCGACCTCGTCGGCAAGGTCGAGGCCGGGATCCCCGAGGACGACCCCCGCAACCCGGCCACCATCGCCGACAACGTGGGCGACAACGTCGGCGACGTCGCCGGCATGGGCGCCGACCTGTTCGAGTCCTACGCCGGCTCGATCATCGCCCCCATCTCGCTCGTGGCCTTCGCCCTCGGCATCACCGCCGAGAACTCCGACCTCGACGGCGCCGTCGAGCTGCTGGTCTTCCCCTTCGCCATCGCCGCCATCGGCATGGTCGCCTCGATCCTCGGCTCCTTCTTCGTGAAGGCCGGCGACTCCGCCGAGGTCCACGCCCTGTCGAAGGCGCTCCACATGGGCACCAACGTCGCCATGGCCATCACCGTCGTCGGCATCATCGCCCTCGGCATCTTCATGTTCGGCGGCGACGACTGGGAGCACTGGTGGGGCCTCCCGCTCTCGGTGATCGGCGGCCTCCTCGTCGGCTGGGGCATCGGCAAGACGGCCGAGATCTGGACCTCCGACGAGTACGGACCGGTCAAGAAGATCGCGAAGCAGGCCGAGACCGGCCCCGCCACCACCGTGCTCGGGGGCATCTCCGCCGGCATGGTCTCGGTCGCCGCCTCGGTGATCCTCGTCGCCATCGGCGTGGGTGTCGCCTACTACGGCGGCGTGCAGACCTTCCCGGACGCCGCCGAGGACTTCGGCGGCATCTACGGCATCGCCGTCGCCGCCATCGGCATGCTGGCCACCACCGGCGTGGTCGTGTCGGTCGACGCCTACGGCCCGATCGCCGACAACGCCGGCGGCATCGCCGAGATGGCCGAGCTCGACCCATCGGTCCGCAAGGTCACCGACGCCCTCGACAGCCTCGGCAACACCACGGCCGCCATCGCCAAGGGCTTCGCCGTCGGCTCCGCCGCCCTCACCGCCCTCGCGCTCTTCAAGAGCTTCGAGTACGCGCTGACCCAGGAGGACCCGACGTTCGCGCTGAGCCTGAACGTCGGTGAGGTCGACGTGTTCATCGGCCTGTTCCTCGGCGCCATGCTCCCGTTCCTGTTCGCCGCCCTCACCATCGACGCCGTCGGCCGTGCCGCCCAGGCGATGATCGAGGAGGTGCGCCGGCAGTTCCGCGAGATCCCGGGCCTGCGCGAGGGCAAGCCGGGCGTGAAGCCCGACTCGGCCACCTGCGTCGCCATCTCCACCAAGGCCTCGCTGCGGGAGATGATCATCCCCGGCGCCCTCGCCGTGGTGGTCCCGCTGGTCCTCGGGTTCATCGACGTCGACACCCTCGGCGGCTTCCTCGCCGGCGCCCTCGTCACCGGCTTCTGCCTGGCCATCTTCATGGCCAACGCCGGCGGCGCCTGGGACAACGCCAAGAAGTACATCGAGGCCGGC
>DASUEE010000244.1:0-17881 GCA_036275235.1 Acidimicrobiales bacterium
CGGGCTCGCCGACACGCTGGTGGGCGGGCCGGCGATCGGGCGGGGTCGGTAGTGTCCGCCGCATGAAGCGCCTGGTCCGCCTCGCCTCCCTCGCCGCGGCGGTGGCCGCGATCGTCGCCGCGATCCGGGCCGTGCGTCGCGGCGCCGACCCGCTCCCGGCGCCGGCGGCCAGCCCGAGCGAACCGTGGCCGCCCCTGCGCACCCAGGACGCGGTGCCCGACGAGGTACCCGCCGGCGACGTGGTGCGGGTGCCCGAGCCCGACGGGGTGCCCGTGGCCGACGCATCGTCCAGCTCCTCGTGGGTGGAGCCCACCGGAGCAGGGGACTGCCCTCCCGGCTTCCCGATCAAGGCGAAGATGGGCTCCAAGATCTTCCACGCTCCCGGGCAGCTCAACTACGAGCGCACCACGCCCGATCGCTGCTATCGGGACGCCGACGCCGCGGAGGCCGACGGCCTCCGCGCCGCCAAGCGCTGAGTCCCCTGGTCCCGCGCCTCGCGCTGCTCGCCGTCGCCGCGCTGGTGGCGGGCGCGTGCCGCGAGAGCGAGCTCGCGATCGAGCGGCCGGCCCCGGAGGCGCCGTCGACCACCGCCGCACCACCGACCAGCGCCGGGCCGAGCGATCCCGTGGTCGGCGCCGCCGGCGTCGGCGACCCGTACTTCCCGGAGCTGGGCGGGGGCGGCTACGACGTGCAGCGGTACGAGATCGACCTCGAGTGGCTCCCGGACGGCGGCCGGATCGAGGCGACGACGACGCTCCACCTCGTCCCCTCCGTGCCGTTGGACGCGTTCCACCTGGACCTGGTCGGGCTCGACGTCGAGGCCGTCACCGTCGACGGTGAGCCGGCCGCCGTGAGCCACGAGGGGCGCGAGCTCGTCGTCGACCCCCGACCGGTGCTCCCCGCCGGCGACCGGGTCGCGGTGGCGGTGACGTACGCCGGGATCCCGCAGCCCGTGGCGCTGGGCAGCGAGGTCTTCGGCGCCGGCTGGTTGGTCGACGGTCGCGACGCCTACGTCGTGTCCGAGCCGGCGGGCGCCGCCTCGTGGTTCCCCGCGAACGACCACCCGACCGACAAGGCGACGTTCCGGATCGAGGTCACCGTGCCGCCGGACCTGCAGGCCGTCGCCAACGGGGTCCGGGTCTCCGAGCGCACGGAGGTGGACGGCCGCCGGACCGCCGTGTTCGAGGTCCGGGACCCGATGGCCACCTACCTCGCCTCGGTGGTCGTGGGCGACCTCGTGGTCGAGGAGCGTCGCGCGCCGAACGGGCTGGCCCTGCGGGACGCGTACCCGCGCCGGCTCGCCGAGCAGGCCCGCCGGGACCTCGCCGTCGCCGGCGACGTCGTCGTGGCCTTCGAGCGGTGGTTCGGGCCGTTCCCGTTCGAGGTCTACGGCCACGTCGTGGTCGACGAGGTGCTCGGCTACGCCCTCGAGAACCAGACCCTCTCGCTGTTCGGTGCCGACCTGGTCACCGGCGACGGCCAGCACGAGACCGTGGTCGCCCACGAGCTGGCCCACCAGTGGTTCGGCAACGCCGTGAGCCCGTCGACCTGGCGGGACATCTGGTTGAACGAGGGCTTCGCCACCTACGCCGAGTGGATCTGGGAGCAGGAGCGCGGCGGGCGTCCCGTCGTCGACAGCGCCCGTGCGGTCCACGCCGGCGCCGACCTGGGCGTCCCGCCGGGAGACCCCGGCACCTCCGAGCTCTTCCAGCCCACCGTCTACCGGCGCGGGGCACTGGCCGTGCACGCCCTGTCGGTGGCGATGGGGGACGACGCCTTCCGCGTCCTGCTGCGCGAGTGGCCGGCGCGCTTCGGTGGCGCCGACGCGTCCACCGCCGACCTGCTGGCGCTCGCCGAGGAGCTCAGCGGCCGGGACCTCGACGCCGTCGTGCAGGACTGGGTGTACGGCGTCGATCTCCCGCCGTTCCCCGGGTAGGGGTCAGGCCGCCTCGGTGCCGAGGACCGCGGCCAGGCACTGCTCGATGGTGGGGTGGCGGAACTCGAAGCCGCTCGCCTCGAGCACCGCCGGCACGACCCGGTGCGACGCGAGCAGGAGGGTGTCGGCGAGCTCCCGGCCGAGCAGCAGACGGGGCCCGGCCATCGGGATCGGCACGAGGGTGGGTCGCCCGAGCTCGCGGCCGAGCGCCTTGGTGTACTCGCGGTTGGTGACCGGTCCCGGCGCCGTGAGGTTCGCCGGCCCGGCGACGTCGGAGTCGATGAGGTGGAGCATGGCCCGGACGTGGTCGTCGATGGAGATCCAGCTCCACCACTGGCGCCCGGACCCGAACCGGCCGCCGATGCCGAGCTTGAAGGGGGTCAGCGTCTTGGCGAGCGCGCCGCCGTCGGGCGACTGGACGATGCCGGTGCGCAGGAGCACCGTGCGGATGCCGGCCGCCTGCGCCGCAGCGGTGGCGCCCTCCCACTGGAGGCACACGTCGGTGAGGAAGCCCGAGCCGGGCGGATCCTCCTCGGTGATCACGGCGTCACCGGTGTCGCCGTAGTAGTCGATGCCCGACGCCGACAGCAGCACCCGCGGCGGGCGGTCGAGTCCGGCGATGGTCCGGGCGACCAGGGTGGTGCCCTGCACGCGTGACTCGAGGATCAGCCGCTTCCGCTCGTCGGTCCAGCGGGCGTCGCCGATGCCGGCGCCGGCGAGGTTCACCACGGCGTCGACGCCCTCGAGGGCGGCGGCGTCGATGGTGCCGGCCTCGGGGTCCCAGGCGATCTCGCCCTCGCCGGGGTGGTCGTGGCGGACGAGGCGCAGCGGCGTGTGACCGGCGCCTCGCAGCGCGCCGACCAGCGCGGAGCCGATCAGCCCGGAGGATCCCGTGATCGCGACCTTCATGTTCCGTACGTTACGGACACCGGACGGCGCCCGGCGGTCGGGACCACGTCGGCACCGGAAGACTCAGGGGGTGCCTGTGCTGCAGGACTTCAAGAAGTTCATGATGCGCGGCAACGTGATCGACCTGGCCGTCGCCGTCGTCATCGGCGCTGCGTTCAACGCCGTCGTGAACGCGTTCGTCACGTTCATCATCAACCCGATCATCGCCGCCATCTTCGGTAAGCCCGACATCACCGGCGTGCTGAACATCACCCTGCGCGAGTCGGACGAGGGCGACGCCGTCCTCTCGATCGGCGGGTTCCTCCAGGAGGTCCTCAACTTCCTGATCATCGGCGCGTCGCTGTTCGTCGTGATCAAGGCGTTCGAGGCGATGCAGGACCGGCGCCGGCGAGGCGAGGCGCCGGAGGAGGGCACGCCGGCGCCGTCCGACGAGGCCGTCCTGCTCTCCGAGATCCGCGACCTGCTGCGCTCGCAGGCCCGCTGACGGGCTCGGGTCGTCGGTCACCGCCCCGGCCTCTAGGGTCACGGCGATGGCCGACGTATCCATGCCGCAGCTCGGGGAGACCGTCACCGAGGGGACGATCACCCGCTGGTTCAAGCAGGTCGGCGACCAGGTCGCCGAGGACGAGCCGCTCTTCGAGGTGTCGACCGACAAGGTCGACTCCGAGGTCCCCTCGCCGGTCAGCGGCACGGTCACCGAGATCCTGGTGGCCGAGGGCGACACCGTCGACGTGGGGGCCGTCCTGGCCCGCATCGGCGACGCCGGCGACGCACCTGCGGCCGCCCCGGAGCCGGCCGCCGAGCCCGCGCAGGCGGCGGAGCCGGAGGCCGAGGCGACCGCGTCCGAGTCAGCTGCCCCGGTGCAGCCCGAGCAGCCCGCCGAACCCGAGCCGCAGCCCGCGCCCGCCAGCGCGGGCGGCCACGCCGGCGGCGAGGTCGACCGCCAGGAGCAGCACTTCGACGTGGTCGTCATCGGCGGGGGCCCGGGCGGCTACGCCGCGGCGCTCTACGGCGCGTCGGCCGGGCTCGACATCGCGCTGATCGAGAAGGGCAAGATCGGCGGCACCTGCCTGAACGTCGGGTGCATCCCGGCCAAGGAGCTGCTCGAGAGCGCCCACGTGCACCGCACGCTGCTCGGCGCCGCCGAGTTCGGCTTCGAGGTCGGCGAGGTCGGCATCAACTGGACCCGCACCATCGAGCGCAAGCAGGAGGTCGTCGACAAGCTCGTCGGCGGGCTCGGTCAGCTGCTCAAGAGCCGCAAGGTCACCATGTTCGACGGCCACGGCACGCTGCACGCCGGTCACAAGGTCGCCATCAGCGGCGGCGAGTCCGGCGACGTCGCCGTCTCGGGCGATGCGGTGATCATCGCCACCGGCTCGCTGCCCCGCACCATCCCGGGCTTCGACGTCGACGGCGAGGTGGTGATGACCTCCGACGAGTTCCTGTCGATGGACCCGCTGCCGTCCTCTGCCGTGGTCATCGGCGGCGGCGCCATCGGGTGCGAGTTCGCCTCGACCATGTCCGACATGGGCACGCAGGTCACGATCCTCGAGGCGCTCGACCAGATCATCCCCGGCTGCGACGCCGACGTGGTCCGCGCCGTGGGCCAGTCGTTCAAGAAGCGGGGCATCGACGTCAAGACCGGCGTCAAGGTCTCCGGGCACCAGCCCCGCGACGGCGGCGGCACCTCGGTGCAGTACGGCGACGGCGAGTCCATCGACGTCGACGTCGTGGTGGTGTCGGTCGGACGACGCCCGAACACCGACGACATCGGCCTCGACGGCACCGGCGTCGCCCTGTCCGACCGCGGCTTCGTCGAGGTCGACGAGCGCTGCCGCACCGGCGAGCCGGGCGTGTGGGCGGTGGGGGACTGCATCGCCACCCCCGCCCTCGCCCACGTGGCCTTCGCCGAGGGCATGGTGGCGATCAAGGACATCCTCGGCGAGGACCCGGTCCCGGTCGACCACACGAGGGTCCCCTGGGCGATCTACTGCCACCCGGAGGTCGCCTTCGCCGGCTTCACGGAGCAGGCGGCCAAGGACGCCGGCTTCGACGTGGTGACGTCCAAGCACCGCTGGACCGGCAACGGCCGGGCGCTGATCATCGGCGACACCGAGGGCGTCGTGAAGATCATCGCCGAGAAGGACGCCGACGGGCGGGCCGGCCGCATCCTCGGCGTCCACCTGTGCGGGCCGTGGGTCACCGAGCAGCTCGGTCAGGGCTACCTGGCGGTGAACTGGGAGGCCACGGTCGACGAGGTGGCGCACTTCATCCAGCCGCACCCCACGCTGTCAGAGCTGTTCGGGGAGAGCGTCCTGGCCATGACCGGACGCTCGCTGCACGGTTAGCTCACGGTCAGTTCTTGTAGCGGAAGGTGAGCCGGCCCCGGGTCAGGTCGTAGGGGCTGAGCTCCACCTGCACGCGGTCGCCCGGCAGCACCCGGATGCGGTGGCGGCGCATCTTGCCCGAGATGTGGGCGAGCACCAGGTGCCCGTTGTCGAGCTCGACGCGGAAGGACGCGTTGGGGAGCGACTCGTTGACGACGCCCTCCATCACGATCATGTCGCTGTTCTTGGCCACGGATCTCCTGCTTCTCTGGTCTGGTCCGACCCCCCACGATGGCACGATCGGAGCCGGATCCCTCCATCTGGAGCGGCCCGGATAGGGTCCGCCGCATGGCTGACGTCCAGATGCCGCAGCTCGGGGAGACCGTCACCGAGGGAACGATCACCCGCTGGTTCAAGCAGGTGGGCGACCAGGTCACCGAGGACGAGCCGCTGTTCGAGGTGTCGACCGACAAGGTCGACTCCGAGGTGCCGTCGCCGGTCGCGGGCACGATCACCGAGATCCTGGTGGCCGAGGGCGACACCGTCGACGTGGGCGCCGTGCTCGCCCGCATCGGCGACGCCGCCACCACCCAGGACCCGGACGAGGCGCCCGAGGCGCCTGCGGAGCCCGAGCCCGAGCCGGAGCCGGAGCCCGCCACCGAGCCCTCACCGGAGGCGGCCTCGGAGCCGGCGCAGCCGGCCACCCCGCCGGCACCGCCCGCCGGCGAGCCGGAGCCCTCGGCCCAGCCCGAGCAGGCATCCGCTGCGCCCGCACCTGCGCCCGCAGCTGATGCTGCCGCCGGTGGTCGCGCGAAGCTCCTGTCGCCGGTGGTGCGCAAGCTGGTCAACGAGAACGACCTCGACGTCGACCGCATCCAGGGCACGGGCCCCGGCGGTCGCATCACCCGCGACGACGTCCTCGACGCGATCGACGCCGGCACGGCCAGGAAGGGCGCCGCCCCGGCGGCGCCGGCACCTGCCGCCACCCCGGCTGCCGCAGCGCCGGCGCCCGCCGCTGCGGCGCCCGCCCCGGCGCGGAAGGCCCCGCCCGCGCCGGCCCCCCGGGCCGGCGAGCGCGACACCGCCGTGCCGCACTCCCGCATCCGCCGGTCGTCGGCCGAGCACCTGCGCCGCTCGCTCGACACGTCGGCCCACGTCTACGCGTCGATCGAGGTCGACTTCGACGCCGTCGACCGCGTCCGCGCCGCCCACAAGGAGCGGTTCAAGGCCGACGAGGGCTTCAGCCTCACCTACCTGCCCTTCGTCTCCCGGGCGGTGATCGCGGCCATCGGCGAGTACCCGGAGGTCAACGCCAGCTTCGGTGAGGACGAGCTGGTCATCCACCACGACGTGAACCTCGGCATCGCCGTCGACCTCGACTTCAAGGGCCTGCTCGTGCCGGTGGTCGCCGGTGCCGAGGAGCTGCGCATGCGGGCCATCGCCCGGCGCATCAGCGACCTGGCCGCCCGGGCCCGGGCGAAGAAGCTCAGCCCGGACGAGCTCGCCGGGGGCACGTTCACCATCACGAACCCGGGGCCCTACGGCACCACGATGACGATGCCGATCATCAACCAGCCCCAGGTCGCGATCCTCTCCACCGACGGCGTCAAGCGACGCCCCGTCGTGGTCACGCTGCCCGACGGCTCGGAGGCGATCGCCATCCACCCGACGGGCAACCTCACCCTCACCTGGGACCACCGGGCGTTCGACGGCGCCTACGCCGCCGCGTTCCTCGACCGGGTGCGCGAGCTGCTCGAGACCGTCGACTGGGAGCAGGAGCTCGGCTAGCGCCCCCGGCTGCGGTGCCAGGCGACCTGGGCGGCGATGCCGTCGGCGAGCGCCGTCCGCGGCTCCCAGCCGAGCAGGCGGCGGGCGGCGTCGTTGCTGCCACCGGTGCGCTGGACGTCGCCGGGCTGCTCGGGGAGGCGCTCGACCGGGACCGGTGAGCCGACCGCCTCGCCCACCGCGTCGATGACCTCGCACATGGCGGTGGACCCGCCGGCGCAGATGTTGACGACGGTCCCGGCGGGGACGTCGGTGCGGCCGGCGAGGACGTTGGCCCGCACCACGTCGCCGACGAAGGTGAAGTCGCGCACGTGGGAGCCGTCGCCGTACAGCGGGAACCGCTGCTGGTCGAGCGCCGACTCGACGAGGCGGTGGAAGGCCATGTCGGGCCGCTGTCGAGGTCCGTACACGGTGAAGTAGCGGAGGGCCACGGTGGGCAGGCCGTGGTTGGCGGCGTAGAGGCCGCAGAGGTGCTCGGCGGCGAGCTTGGTGACGCCATAGGGGCTGTGCGGCTTCGGGAGGTCGGCCTCCTCCACCGGGTAGCGGTCGGCGTTGCCGTAGACGGACGAGCTCGAGGCGTACACGAACCTCGCCACCCCGGCCTGGAGCGCGGACTCGAGCAGGCGCTGCGAGGCCAGCACGTTGCACGAGTCGTAGGTGGCGAAGCCGTCGGACCACGACAGGCGGACGCCGGGCTGGGCCGCCTGGTGGTACACGACCTCGGCGCCGTCGAGCAGGGGGGCCAGGTCGGCGTCGCGCAGGTCGGCCTCCACGAAGCGGAACCGATCGTCCTCCCGGGCATCCCGGAGGTTGGCCTCCTTCGTCGCCCGGTCGTAGTACGGCGTGAACGCGTCGACGCCCACGACGTCGTGCCCCTCGGCGAGCAGCGCGTCGACCAGGTGCGAGCCGACGAAGCCGGCGGCGCCGGTGACGAGGTGGACCACGGCGGCGACGGTACCGAACGCCGCGCTGGACCCTGCGACCGACGTCCCTAGGGTGCCGTCGTGCGCGTCCGTCGGGCCCTCGCCCTCGCTGCGATGGTGGTCGGCGTGCCGGCCGTGATCCTCGGCGTCGAGGTGCAGCTCGCCCGCACCGGCACCCGTCTCGACGACGAGCAGGGCCAGCGGCCCCGGCAGCAGGTCGTGCGACCCGGCGCCGCGCCCCTGCACGTCGTCTGGCTCGGCGACTCGACCAGCACGGGCGTCGGGGCCGGTCGGTTCGAGGCGTCGATGGCGTGGCGGGTGGCCGCGGGTCTCACGGACGGCCCGGTGGCGCTCACGGTGCTCGGCCGCTCCGGCGACCAGGTCCACGAGGTGCTCGCCGCCCAGGTCCCGGCGCTCGCTGACGTGGTGTTGCCGAGTGCGTCGGCGCACGTGGTGCTGGTGTCGATCGGCGCCAACGACGTCACCGCGCTCACCCGGCGCCCGGCGTTCGAGGAGCGCTACCTCCGTCTCGTCGACGAGGTCGAGGCGGTTCTCGGCGATGCCGGCGTCGACGCCCGCCTCGTCCTCGTCGGGATCCCCGACCTCGGCACCGCACCTCGCCTGCTGCCCCCGCTCCGCCAGGTGGCCGGCGTGCGCGCCGCCCAGCTCGACGACGCCGTCGCCACCGTCGGTCGCCGGCGAGGGGTGCACCACGTCGAGCTCGCCGACAGGACGAGCCGGATCTTCTCGAGCGATCCGGACCGGTACTTCTCGGCCGACGGGTACCACCCGAGCGGCGACGGGCACGAGGTCTGGGCCGGTGCGGTGCTGGCTAGCCTCGATCCGTGACCCTCCGGATCCGCTGGCTCGGCACCGTCGCGTACACCGACGCCCACGCCCTCCAGCAGGGGCTGCACCGCGAGAGCCCGGACGACCACCTCCTCCTCCTGGAGCACCCGCACGTGTACACGCTCGGGGTGCGGGCCGACATGGAGCACGTCCTGGTGCCGCCGGCGTCGGTCGGCGCCGAGCTCGTCCGGGCCGACCGCGGCGGCGACGTCACCTACCACGGACCGGGCCAGCTCGTCGGCTACCCGATCCTCACGGTGCCGGGGAAGCGCGGGGGCGGGATGGCCGACACCGTCGCCTACGTCCGCTCGGTCGAGCAGCTGGTGATCGATGCCCTCGGCGAGCTCGGCCTCGACGACGTGGGCCGCCTGGACGACCACCCCGGCGTGTGGGTCGAGCCCGGGGGCGACCACCCCCGCAAGATCGCCGCCATCGGCGTGAAGCTCACCCGTGGCCGATCGATGCACGGCTTCGCCCTGAACGTCGACCCCGACATGTCGATGTTCACCCACATCGTCCCCTGCGGCATCCCCGACAAGGCGGTGACGTCGCTGGCGGCGGAGCTCGGTGGCCGGGCGCCCGCCATGCGCCAGGTCGTCGACGTCGTCGCCCGCCTCGCCGCCGAGCGTTGGGGCGGCGCCGGGTGGGAGCGGGCCGATGTGGTGTGGCGCGATCGCCCCGACGACCTGGCGCCGTTCAGCCGGGGCGAGGGCCCGGGCGAGCTCGTGAAGGAGCAGGCGCCGCGACAGCCGTCGGCCCGGCTCACCGGGCGGTTGGCCGAGGCCGGGGTCACCACCGGCCTGTCGATCTCGGCCCGCAAGCCGTCGCACGTCAAGGCCAAGGTCCGCATCACCGACGACTACGTGCGGCTCGAGCGCACGATGCGCGAGCTCGACCTCGTCACGGTGTGCGAGGAGGCCGGCTGCCCGAACATCTACGAGTGCTGGGCCGACGGCACGGCCACCTTCATGGTGGCGGGGGAGCGCTGCACCCGGAAGTGCGGGTTCTGCCTCGTCGACACGCGCAAGCCCGAGCAGCTCGACACCGGTGAGCCGGCTCGGGTGGCCGAGGCGGTCGAGCGGATGGGCCTGTCGTTCGCCGTGATCACGATGGTCGCCCGCGACGACCTCGCCGACGGCGCCGCCGGCCACGTGGCGGCCGCCATCGACGCCATCCGGGCCCGCACGCCCCACGTCGGCGTCGAAGCGCTCATCTCCGACTGCCGCGGCGACGCCGAGGCGCTGCAGGTGATCTTCGAGGCACGTCCCGACGTGCTGAACCACAACATCGAGTCCGTGGCCCGGCTGCAGCGGGCCGTGCGCCCGAGCGCCGGGTACGCCCGGTCGCTGTCCGTGCTGGCCCGGGCGAAGGCCGCCGGCCTGACGACGAAGTCGTCGATCATCGTGGGCATGGGCGAGACCGACGACGAGGTGTCCCAGACGCTCGCCGACCTGCGGGCCGTCGGCGTCGACATCGTCACCATCGGCCAGTACCTGCGCCCCACCACCCACCACCTCCCCGTCGCCCGCTGGGTGCCGGCCGAGCAGTTCGGCCGCTGGGCCGCCGAGGGCGAGGCGCTGGGCATCGCCCACGTCGAGGCGTCGCCGCTCACCCGATCCAGCTACCACGCCCGCCAGGCCGCCGACGCGGCCGCCCCGCTGCGGGTCTGATGCCTACGGGTGGATGGTGATGCCCGCCAGCACCCGGTTCACCTCGTCGACCTGGCCGGCGCGGTCGAGCCGGTCGGCCAGGACGACGTAGAGCACGAACGCCCGGCCGCCGACGCGGAAGAACGCCTGGGCGCCCGACTGCCCGGCGCGGGGGCGCTGCATGGCGGCGGCCGAGAAGTCGCCGGCGGTGAGGCGGGGCACGCCGTCGTGGGCGTGCAGCCGTGACCGGGCGGCGTCGCCGGCTTCCTCCAGCAGGCAGATCAGGGTGTTCCCCCGCTGCATCTGCTCGACGGCGAAGGAGCCGTAGTCGCCGCGGTGCGCGGGCAGCGGGAAGTCCGCGATGTGCGTGCGCGGCGTGCGCACCGGAGGTGCGTCGGGTCCCGCCTCCCCGGAGCCGCCGTCGACCTCGGCCTCCCAGCCGGGCGGGAGGTCGAGGGTGATGCCGGGCGCGTCGAGCTTCATCTACAGCTCCCCGAGGAGGGCGACGCCGCCGGCGAGGCCGGCGACGACGAGGGCGGACGTGGAGACCCGGCGCACGACGGGTGCGCTGGCGTGGAGGTGGCGATGGAACGTGACCAGCCGATCGGGGGCGTCGATGCGCCGGGCAGGGAGGATCGACAGTCCCCGGACGAGGCCGAAGGTGCCCATGATCGCGACGGACGCGAGGAGGTGGCCGGCGAGCAGCGTGGCGGCGAGGGCGACGTACACGGCGGCGGTGGTGATGTAGGTGAGCACCCCGGTGCCCAGCTGGAACCCGAAGCCGGCGCCGTACACCCAGCCCCGGTACTCGTGGAGCCAGTCCTCGTCGACCTGGCGGGGCACGGACGGCAGCGGTCGGCCGGTGCGCTCGAACGCCGCGCCGGCGAGCGCCACGAGCGCCACGACGCCGAGCCGAGCCGCGTCCGGGACCCACCCTGCGGCCAGGAGGCCGACCGCGCCGACGACGACGCCGGTGGCCGCGCCACCGAGCGCCGCCCCCAGTGCGAACGCCGAGGCCGTGAGACCGAACCGGTTGCCCTTGGCCCGCTCCCCGAGCGGGTGGATGCTCGAGAGCATCGACTCACCTCACGGCGACCACGTGGAGCGGACGGCGCCGAGCACCGCGGCGGTCCACCCGATGGCGAGGACGACGGGGTTCACGACCGGTCGCGGTGGTAGAGGCGAGGATCGCCCGGCTCGAGGCCGGCGTCGAGGAGGTCCTGGTCGACGCGCTCGCGACGCACCTTCCCCGTGAGGAGGTCGCGCCGGCGCACCTGGCTGCCGGAGGACGGGAGGCTGGCGCCGACGTCGGCGTCGGCGAGCGCCCGCCCGATGAGGTCCCGCACGCGGTCCCAGGAGGCCGCGGCCCCCTCGCCGACCACGACCCCGCGGCGACCGTCGACCAGCGCGAAGTACGGGGCGACGGGGATGCGGTAGTCGTCCCAGGCCTGGGACGACTGGAGGGTGAGCACGCCGGCCGGGGCGAGGGCGGCGACCTCGGCCGGGCTCTCGAGCTCGGGGCCCTTGGTGACCACGACCAGGCGCAGCCCGTCGGGCAGGCCGAGGCGCCGGGCGGGGTCGACGCCGCCGGCACCGGCCTCGGCGAACGCCTCCCAGAAGGCGGCGCACGTGGAGCAGCCCGTGCTGAGGAACGCGAGCAGGGTGGGCTGGCCGGTCGTCACCGACACCGTCCGGGTGCCGCCGGCGACGGTGACGCCTGCGAGGTCGCTGGCCCGCTGGCCGCTGGCGCCGGCGGGACCGGGCACGCCCGCCTGCGCGCGGATGACGGGTTCGTCCCCGCCTCGCGCAGCCGTGCCGTGGCGGTGCGGGTCGCCGTCCGGGTCGAGGTCGATGCCGGCGTCGTGCAGGGCCCGCAGGATCGTGGCGTGGCTGCGGAGCAGCCCGACCACCAGCAGGGCGAGCAGGGCGACGACGCCCGCGAGGAGCCAGACGAGCGCGGTCACCCGCCCGCTCCGATCGGCACGCCCGCGAGGATCCCCGTGTCGGGCTCGGTGCCCACGAAGCGGGAGGTGGCCCGACGGAAGTACTCGTCGCTGGCGGCCAGGAAGACGGCGAGCGCGATGTCCGGGTGGCGGTCGAGCACGCCGACCCAGTACTCGCGCCCCTCGGGATCGGGGTCGCGGGCGAGGAAGAGCTGGTACAGGTCGACGACGCGGGTGCGCCGGCACTCCTCGGCGCGGAACACGTCGGTGGCGATCGCCTTGCGGCTGCGGCCGGCGGCGAGCTCCTGGGTCCGGCTCTGGAGGTCGGCGGGCGTGGCCTCGCGCCGCAGGCACCGGCGGTAGAGCAGCCGCACGAAGCCCTCGGGGGTCCCGCCACCCTGCAGGCGGAACTCCTCGCTGGCGAGCAGCTCGACGGCGAGGTCCTGGGCGGTCAGGCGGCCGTCACGCAGCGCGGCCGACCAGTGGGCGGCCCCGTCGGGCTCCGGCTCCCGCCCGAGGTAGCGCTGGTAGGTCGCTCGGGTGACGGCGCCGGCGTACTCGTCGGAGTAGCCAAAGGAGTAGCCGATCCGGCTGCGTGCGTCGGCACCGAGGTGGGCGCCGCGCACGACCTGCTGGCCCCAGTACGCCTCGCCGGACGGGTCGGAGTCCCGACCCAGGAAGTCGGCGTAGAGGGCCTCGACGAACGCGACCTCCTCGTCGGTGGCGTCGCGCTCGAGGCAGGCCCGGTGGTGGTTGCGCGTGCGCTCGTCGGTGCGGGCGACCTGGGAGCAGCTCGGTTCGATCTCCCATGGCTTCGTGCAGGTGACCACCCGGCACATGATCGGCCCGACGCAGGCGACGTGGTTGGAGCAGTTGCCGTAGCGGAAGACCGTGCAGCCGTCCTTGCGGCTCTGGCAGTCGCGGCAGCCGCACTGGCTGGCGTCGTCCTGGCACGCACCCGAGCCGCCGCACCGGCAGCCCGGCGACGCCTTGTTGCAGTCCATGTAGTAGCGGGCGGTGCCGAAGCAGAAGTCGCTGTTGTCGACCTTCCACCAGCCGGCCAGGAGCGTCCCCGGCGGGCACTCGTTGGCGCCGTCCTCGTTGATGTGGCAGCAGAACTCGGTGTACCCGTCGCAGCACAGGCCGCTGCCGCAGTCCGCGCATCGCACCTTGGTGACGGCGGCGTACGCCGTTCCCGGGCGCAGGACGTAGGTGGGGCCGGCCACGGTGAGGGCGCTGCCGACGAGGGCGGTGCGGCCGAGGAAGCCACGGCGGCTGGTGCGGCGGCCGACCAGCTCGGCGGCCCGTCGGGTGAGGTCCTCGGTGATGGTCAACGGAGCGCTCCAGGGGGACCGGCGGGACGGGGGCCGAAGGCGGGGACCGGGTCGGCGCGGCCGGTGGGGCGGACGGCGGCGAGCAGCGTGGGGGCGAGCAGCACCAGGGTTGCACCGAGCACGACGAGCAGCGCGTACGGGACCGCGACGCCAGCACCCTCGTCCAGGACGTCGACCACGTCGGGGACTCCCGTGAACGCCGTGCCCAGCGCCACGGCGGCCGCAGCGAGGTCGAGCACCACGTGGGCGGTGGTCGGCGGCGTGCTGGCGGCCCCGAAGCATCCGCACCCTGCGTCGGCGTCGCGCCGGCGCAGGGCGACGACGAACCCGGCGAGCGCGACGTAGGCGATGCCGAGCCACCCGGCGGAGACCGGGTGGGGCGCGGCGAACACCGCGAGGCCGGTGGCGGCCTCGCCCAGGCCGAGCGTGCGACCGGCGAGGGGGTGCAGCCGGCCGGGCAGCCGGATCCCGGCGGTGGCCATCGCTCGGGCCGCCGGCAGCGGCTGGACCACCTTCTGCGCGCCGCTGGCGACGAGCACGAGGGCGGTGAGGTGCAGCAGGCCGGCGAGGGCGCTCATCGGGTGACGGGACGGGACGGCACGGGTGGCCAGGCTACCGGGGCGTCCGGGGTGCCTCGGTCGGCCCCGGCTACCGTCCACCCGGTGAGCACCCGCCGCCTCATCCTCGCCGCGCTCCTGTGCGGGCTGGCGATCCTGGTGGCGTTCGCCGTCCAGCTGCTGCTCGTCCTCTGAGCGCCGGAGCCGACGTGGACCGTACGCGGACCTGGGACGAGCCCCACCCCTCGCGCCTCGCTCCCGACCACCCGGCGCGAGCGGAGATCCTGGCGGCCCACCGCGCCGCCATCGATGCCGGCGAACCCGGCTACCTCGACCCGTCGACCGGGCTGTTCGTGCTGACCGCCTCGACCCTGGCTGCGCAGGGGTCGTGCTGCGAGCGCGGCTGCCGGCACTGCCCCTACGTGACCTGAGCGCGCCGCTGGATCAGGAGATCCGGGCGTGGGCCCGCAGGCCGAAGTGCACGTACCGCACGGGCTCGTCGGCGTCGTCGTCATCGTCGTCGGCCACCATCGCCACGACGTGGTGCAGCCCGGTCTCCGGGTCGACGGTGACGAACCGCTCGTCGTCGACGGGGTGCAGGGTGAGGGTGCGCTCACGCATCCCGGCGAGGGCGAACAGCTCGTCCGGGATGATGGTCATCCGCAGCGTGCCGTCGGCCCCGCCGGCCACGGCCAGGCGCTGGTGCATGCGCTCGTAGATGCCCGTGTAGCGGCGTGGGTCGGGGCCCTCGCCGGCCGGGAGCGGCTCCGGCGGGGCCGGTGGCTGCACGCCGAGGACCTCCTGCGCCGCCGCGGTGAGGAGGTCGTCGATCACGGGCGCGCCGCGTCTGGCATTGGTCAGCACGACGATGGCGGCACCGGCCTCCGGCACGAGCCGCAACGCGGCCCGCTGACCGACGGTGTCGCCGTCGTGGCCGGCCACGGCGAGGTCGCCCCAGCGCTGCAGGCGCCAGCCGAGACCCCACTCGTCGGGGGTGCCGGGGACGTCGACCTCGGCGTCGCGCATCTCCGCGATCGCCTTGGCGGGCACGACCTGGCGGGCGTCGGCGGATCGCCCGGAGCCGACGTGCATCGCCGCGAACGTGAGGAGGTCGTCGGCGGACGCGATGACGCCGCCGATGGGGACGTTGAATCGCGACAGCACCCAGGGCACCACCGCGGCCTGCCCGTCCGCCCCGACGTGGTGGCCGGCGGTCACCCGGTGCACGATGGCCTGCTCCGCGAGGGTCACCGTGCGCTCGAGGGCGAGCGGTCGCAGGAGGCGCCGTTGCAGGGCACGGGCGTAGTGGTCGCCCGTGGCCTCCTCCACGAGGCGGCCCAGCACGCCGTAGCCCGCGTTGCAGTACGAGAAGAGGTCGTCGGGAGCGTGGAGCTGGCCGATCTCCTCGAGCGTCGACACGTAGCGCCACAGCGCGTCCGGGTTGCGCCCGCAGTCGAGGAAGTGGTCGCCCTCGATCCCGCTGGTGTGGCTCAGGAGCTGGCGAGGCGTGATGGTGAGGGTGGCGGAGTCGTCGCGCACCCGGAACTCCTGCAGCGCGCCGCGCACGGGCTCGTCGAGCTCGACCAGCCCGGCGTGCACGAGCTGCATGACGAGCGTCGCCGTGTACGCCTTCGAGATCGCGCCGAGCTGGAAGAGCGTGTCGGGGGTGACGTCGATCTCCGTCGCCACGTTGGCGCAGCCCGAGGCCAGGACCAGCCGCTCGCCGCCCTGCAGCACGCCGAGCACGGCACCGGGGACGCCGTGGGTGCGGAGGGACTCGTCGAGCGCGCCCTGCAGCGCCGTTCGGAGGGAGTCGAGGGGCGGCATGCGGGGGTGGAGGGTACGCGCTCTAGCCTCGCCCCATGTTCGCCGAGCGCGTGGACCGGGTGCGCGACCGCATGCGCGATCTCGGCGTCGAGGTCCTGCTGCTCTCCGTCGGCCCGGAGCTGCCGTACCTGACGGGGTACGAGGCGATGCCGCTCGAGCGGCTCACGATGCTGGTCCTGCCCGTCGACGGCGAGGCCACCCTCCTCGTGCCCCGGCTCGAGGCGCCGCGCGTGAGCCTCCGCCCCGACGTCTTCCACCTCGAGGCCTGGGACGAGACCGCTGACCCGGTGGCGCGCGCGGCAGCCCTCGTCGGTCCTGCATCGACCGTGGCCGTCGGCGACCGCACCTGGGCGCGGTTCCTCGTCGACCTCCAACCCCGGACCGCCGTACGCCGCTGGGTGCGCGGGAACGACGTCGTCGGCCCGGTCCGGGCGGTGAAGGACGCCGCCGAGATCGAGGCGCTCGTCGCCGCCGGTGCCGCCGCCGATCGCGTCGCCGCCCAGCTCCAGGGCGGTGAGATCCCGCTCCGGGGGCGGACCGAGGCGGAGGTGTCGGCCGACATCGGTCGCCGGCTGATCGACGAGGGTCACCGCAAGGTGAACTTCGCGATCGTGGCCGCCGGCGCGAACGCCGCCTCCCCGCACCACGAACCCGGCCCCACGGTCATCGAGGAGGGCCAGGCCGTCCTGTGCGACTTCGGTGGCACGATGCACGGGCCGGGAGGGGTGGGGTACTGCTCGGACATGACGCGCGTGGTCGCCGTGGGCAGCGCACCGTCCGACCTGGTCGAGGCCTACGCCGCCCTGCACGACGCCCAGCAGGCCGCGGTCGCCGGCGCCGTGGTCGGGACCACGTGCGAGGCCGTCGACCGCATCGCCCGCCGGCACCTCGTCGACACCGGGTGGGGCGAGTGGTTCATCCACCGCACCGGGCACGGCATCGGCATCGAGGAGCACGAGGACCCCTACATCGTCGAGGGCAACGGCACGCCACTGGTGGCCGGTCACGCGTTCTCGGTCGAGCCGGGGGTGTACCCGGGGCCCTGGGGCATCCGGCTCGAGGACATCGTCGTCGCCACCGACGACGGCCCGCTGCCCTGCAACCGCGCCGACCACTCGCTGGTCGTCGTGGACGCATGATCGAGCTCGACGCCGCCACCTTCTGCCTGCAGTGGGCGGCCGGTGGCCTGCTCTTCCTCTGGGTGACCACACGACGGCGCGAGGTCGGCATCGGCTACGGGTGGCTGATGCGGGCGACGTACGGGATCATCGCCGCCATCGGCGTGGTCGCCGGCTTCCGGTACGGCACCGACGCCGGCCGCGAGGCCGCGGGCATCGGCGTGGTGCTGGCGACCTCGGCCGCCCTGGCCGTGAGCGTCGTGCGCCGCAAGGCCGGGGTGGCGGGCGAGCGCGAGCGCGTCGAGGCCCGCTCCGCGCGCATCACCGCGATGACCGGCATCGACCGCCAGATCGACGGCCCCCGCGACGACGTCCCCGAGTTCCCGCCGGTCCTCGACCTGGTGGCGCCGGTCATCGGAGCCGTCGGGCTGCTCTTCGCGGCCGGCGCCGCCGCCCAGGGCGATGCCTCCTACGTGGTGTCCCTCGTCCGGGTGCTGGCGGGTGCGGCGTTCCTCGGCGCCGTCACCGACGCCATGCTGCTGGGCCACTGGTACCTGGTGCAGCCCGGCCTCGCCCGTGGCCCCCTGCTCGAGCTCGTGCGCTGGACGGCCATCACCTGGCCCCTCGAGGTCGTGGCCATGCTCCTGCCCACCGGCATGGTCTCGGTGCTCGCCGGCGACATCGACGACGGCTACGGCGGGCTCCTCGGCTGGTTCTGGATCGC
>DASUEE010000245.1:0-4433 GCA_036275235.1 Acidimicrobiales bacterium
GGGGTGGCGGCGCCGAACGTGGCGTGGAGCAGCGGCGCGAACTCGTCGATGTCCGGGCACAGCACGATGACGTCCCGCGGCTCGAGCGTGGGATCGTCGGCGAGGGCGTGGGCGATGGCGTCGCGCAGCACCTCGACCTGGCGCGCCCGGCCGTGGCAGCTGTGGACCTCGAGGGAGCGGTCGTCCGGCGCCAGGATCGCCCGCTGGTCGGGCTCGCCCGGCATCGGCCGGCCCGGGGGAGCGGCGTCGGCGCGGACGTCGGCCTGGATCCGGGCGAGCAGCGTGGTGGGCTCGGGCGCGTCGACGGGGTGGTGGGCCACGTCGGCGTCGGCGGCCGCGCCGAGCACCAGCTGCATCTCCCGGGTGTCCGTGGCCCAGGTGCGCAGGAGCGGGTTGGTGGGCACGTCGACCGTCGGGTCGTCCGCCCGTGCGAGCGGGAGCGGCGGCCGGGGCGTGGCGGCGATGCGGTCCCAGAGGGCGAGGGACGGGTGGAGCGCGAACAGGTGCACCTCGCGGTGCGTGGCGAGCGCCCGGAGCACCTCGAGGTAGGTGGCCGGCAGGCGGGTCAGGCCGAACAGCGACAGGCGGGACGGCAGGTCGCGGAGGTCGACGGCGCCCGCCCGCAGGCGGGTGCACGCGTCGGTGATGCGCTCGGGGGTGCTGGGCCGGTCGAGCCTCGCCCGCAGCGCCTTCCAGAGCCGGGGCTGCCACTGGGCGTCGGCAGGGATGCCGGCGGCAGGCTCGCCGTCGCGGAGGGCGTGCCAGGCGAGCACCATGTCGGGGCGGTAGATGCCGTAGCCGTCGAACAGGTCGGCGAGGTGGCGGGCGGTGGCGAAGCGTCGGGCCCGGCGCAGCTCGTCGCCGTCGGCCTCGTCCGCGTCGGTTGCGCCGAGGTGGCCGGCGAGCAACCCGAGCCACGCCTCTCCGAGGTTCTCGTCGATCACGTCGAGCAGCGGCCACACCAGCCGCTCGGGGCGCCACGGATCCTCGTGCCGGTCGACGCCCGTGGCCTCGGCGAGCACGTCGCCCACCAGGCGACCCGGGAACGGGAAGTCCACGTTGGCGCACACGCCGTCGGACCGACCGGGGCTCGTGCCCACGGCACCGGCGATGCGGTGGGTCAGCCAGCGCTCGACGCCGCGTGTGGGGACGGCGACCACCTCGGCGGCGAAGGGATCCGGCAGCGGATCGGCGAGCAGCCGCACGAGCGCGTCGACCAGGGCGTCGGCGCGTTCGCTGCGGTGGATCGTGAGCACGGCGTCCCTTCGTACCGCATCGCCGTGACCGGCCCGCGCTTCTCCCGTCAGGCGATGCCGGCGTGGCCGAAGGAGCGCCGGAGGCGCGGGGCTCGGCGCTCATCGGAAGCGCCCGTCCAGACCGAACGGGTCGCGCCCGGGCACAGGCGCGGTCCTATCCTCCCCGCATGGCCAAGCCCCCCGTGCTCACGCCCCAGGCCGAGGACTTCCCCCGCTGGTACCAGGACGTCCTCAACAAGGCGGAGCTGGCCGACAACGGCCCGGTGCGCGGCACGATGGTGATCCGCCCGTACGGCTACGGCCTGTGGGAGCGCATGCAGGCCGAGATGGACCTGCGGATCAAGGCGTGCGGGGCGGAGAACGCCTACTTCCCCCTGTTCATCCCCGAGAGCTACCTCAAGCGGGAGGCCGAGCACGTCGAGGGCTTCAGCCCCGAGCTGGCCGTGGTCACCCACGGCGGCGGCAAGGAGCTCGAGGAGCCCGTCGTCGTCCGCCCCACGTCCGAGACGGTGATCGGCGAGTACATGGGCAAGTGGGTGCAGAGCTACCGCGACCTGCCCCTGCTGCTGAACGCCTGGGGCAACGTCGTGCGCTGGGAGCTGCGTCCCCGCCTGTTCCTGCGCACCACCGAGTTCCTCTGGCAGGAGGGCCACACCGCCCACGCCACCCGCGAGGACGCCGCCGCGTACGCCGAGAAGATCCTGCATGACGCGTACCGCGACTTCATGGTCGAGGTGCTGGCCATCCCCGTGCTCGTGGGGATCAAGCCCAGCTACGACCGCTTCGCAGGAGCCATCAACTCGATGGCGTGCGAGGCGATGATGCGCGACGGCAAGGCCCTGCAGATGGGCACCAGCCACGAGCTGGGCCAGAACTTCGCCAAGGCCTTCGACATCCGGTACCTCGACGACCAGGGCCAGCAGCAGCTGTGCTGGACCACGTCCTGGGGCAGCTCCACCCGCATGGTCGGCGGGCTGATCATGTGCCACGGAGACGACCGCGGCCTGCGGGTCCCGCCGCGCCTCGCCCACATCCAGGCCGTGGTCCTCGTCATCCGCGACGAGGACGGTGCCGGCGACGCAGGAGCGCGCCTGGCCGACGAGCTCGTCGCCGCCGGCGTCAGGGCCCGCCTCGACGCCCAGGTCGCCACCCCGTTCGGTCGCCGTTCCACGGACTGGGAGCTCAAGGGCGTCCCGGTGCGCCTCGAAGTCGGTCCCCGTGACGTCGCCGAGGGCACGGCCGTGCTCGTGCGCCGCGACACGGGTGAGAAGACCCCCATCGCGCTCGCGGACGCCGTCGCCACGGTGCAGCGGGTGCTCGACGAGATCCAGGCCGGGCTGCTCGGCGAGGCGACCACGATGCGCGACGATCGCACCGCGCAGGCCACGACGGTCGACGAGGTGCTCGAAGCCGCCCAGGACGGCTTCGCCCGGGTGCCGTGGTCGGTCGTCGCGGGTGCGGAGCAGGCTGCTGCGCTCGGCACGAAGGCCGTCACCGTGCGCTGCATCCAGCGCGCCGACGGCAGCGTCCCCGCCGGCGAGGACGAGGACGACCTCTACGCCATCTGCGCCCGGTCGTACTGACCGGCCGCTCGTCGGTGCCCGACGGGGGCCGCTAGAGTCCCGAACGAACTCGTTCCGGCTCGGAGCGTGGGCCTCGGGCCCACGCTTCTTTCGTTTGAGGAGGTGTCCATGGCCACGACCGACCGGGTCCGCGCGCTCGTGGAGCCCCTCGCCGAGCAGGCCGGCGCCCACGTCTACGACGTCACCTTCGCCGGCGGGAAGCTGGTGGTGGCGCTCAGCCGCAGCGGCGGCATCGACCTGGAAGCGCTCACCGACGTCTCCCGTCAGCTGAACGTGCTGCTCGACGAGCAGGACGTCGTGAGTGGCTCCTACACCCTCGAGGTCACCAGCCCCGGCCTCGAGCGCGTCCTGCGCACCGCCGAGCACTTCGCCGGCGCCGTGGGCGACGAGGTCACCATCCGCACCAAGCCCGACGTCGAGGGCGAGCGCCGCGTGCGCGGCACGCTCCGCGGCGTGGCGGGCGACGAGGTCACCGTCGCGCTCGAGGGCGGGGGCGAGCGCGCCGTGCGCGTCGCCGACGTCGAGCGCGCCCGCACCGTCTTCACCTGGGGCGGGGCGGAGAAGCCCGGAAAGCCGAAGCAGACCAACAAGAAGGCACGATCATGAGCAACCCCGACATGTTCGAGGCCCTCCAGGCCCTCGCCGCCGACAAGGGCATCTCGGTGGACACCTTGATGTCCGCCCTCGCCGACGCCCTCGAGTCGGCCTACAAGCGCATGCCCGGCGCCTACGAGTACGCCTGGGTCACCATCGACCCCGGCACGTTCGACATCCGGGTCTACGCCCAGGAGCTCGACGAGGAGGGCGAGCCGGTGGGCGACGTCTTCGACGTCACACCCGAGAACTTCGGCCGCATCGCCGCCCAGACCGCGCGGCAGGTCATGACCCAGCGCATCCGCGAGGCCGAGCGCGAGCTCAAGTACGAGGAGTACGCCGGTCGCGAGGGCGACATCGTCACCGGCATCGTCCAGCAGAACGACAGCCGCTACACGCTGCTCGACCTCGGCCGGGTCGAGGCCCTGCTGCCCCAGGCCGAGCAGGTGCCCCACGAGCGCCCCGAGAACAACGCCCGCCTGAAGGCGTACATCGTCGAGGTGCGCAAGACCGCCAAGGGCCCCCAGATCGTCGTGTCCCGCACGCACCCGGGCCTCATCCTCGAGCTGTTCAAGCTCGAGGTGCCCGAGATCGCCGACGGCATCGTCGAGATCAAGGCGTGCGCCCGCGAGCCAGGCCACCGCACGAAGATGGCCGTGGCCTCGAACGACGGCAACGTCGATCCGGTCGGCGCGTGCGTCGGCGCCCGCGGCTCCCGGGTGCGCCAGGTCGTCACCGAGCTGCGGGGCGAGAAGATCGACATCGTCCCCTTCTCCGAGGACCCCTACGAGTTCGTCGCCAAGGCCCTCCAGCCCGCCCGGGTGAAGGAGGTCCGCATCGACGAGATGACCGGCACCGCCATGGTCATCGTCCCCGACCACCAGCTCAGCCTGGCCATCGGCAAGGAGGGCCAGAACGCCCGCCTCGCCGGCCGGCTCACCGGCTGGGCCATCGACATCAAGTCGGAGACCCAGCTGGCCGAGGCCGAGGCCGCCTACGC
>DASUEE010000246.1:0-4538 GCA_036275235.1 Acidimicrobiales bacterium
TCGACGCCCTGCAAGGTCTCCCGCGCCTGGGAGGTGAGCATCAGGTACAGCGACTCGGGCGTCGTGATGAGGATGTCCGGCGGGTTGCGCTGCAGCTTGCGGCGCTCGTCCGACGGCGTGTCACCCGTGCGGATGCCGACCACGGGCTCGTGGTACGGCACGCCGAGGCGCTCGGCCGCGAGGCGGATGCCCTGGATCGGCGCCCGCAGGTTCTTCTCGACGTCGACCGCGAGGGCCCGCAGCGGCGACAGGTAGACGACCCGGGTGCGGTGGGTGCGCTCCTCGGGCGGCGGCGAGGACGTGAGCCGGTCGATGGCCCACAGGAACGCCGACAGCGTCTTGCCCGACCCGGTGGGGGCGAGGATCAGCGTGTGGGCGCCGCTGGCGATGGTCGGCCAGCCCTTCGCCTGCGGTGGCGTCGGCTCCGGGAACGACGTCTCGAACCAGGCGCGGACGGCCGGGGAGAACTGCTCGAGCGCGGGGGACCCGGCCATCGTGGGAACGGTATCGGCGCCTCGTGACGCTCCATCCGCGGCCTTCGACCGTTCTGGGACGCGGGACGCGCCCCCTGCCCAGCGGGGGCGCGTCCCGGTCCCGAGGGGTCAGGTCGTCTTCGCGATGTAGACGCTGCAGGGGGCGTGCCGGACGATGTCGAGCGCGACCGCGCCGAGCACCCGCGACACGCCCGCGACCCGCTTGTTCCCGACGACGATGAGATCGGCACCCACGCGCTCGGCCTCGCTCGTGACGACCTTGGCCGCGCCGCCGTCGAGCACGGTGCAGGTGACCTCGATGCCGTCGCCGAGGGTGCCGGCGAGCGCCTTCAGCCGGTCGCTCGCCACGGTGAGGTCGTCGATCATCCACGACTCCCCGCCCCCGCCGCGCACGACCTGCGAGCTCGACTTCCTCGACGCCGTGACCAGGTGGAGCCGTGCCCCCGTGGCCTTCGCGATCTCGGCCGCCTCACGAGCGGCCTGCTCGGCGGTCGGCGTCCCGTCGACGCCGACGACGATGTGGTCCATGTCGCCCCCCTCGGTGGCGGGGTCGGACGAGCCCGCACCGCTCCGGACGGTACCCCCGTCGTCGACGGCGGCGCTCGGCGAGTCGTTCCAGCCGCTGCCGGGGCGAGGCCTAGCCTCGACGGCGATGGTCGCCAGCGGCACCGAGCGACGGAGCGGACCGGCCACCGGCTCGATGCGGGCATCGGTCCTGGCGAGCATCGCCGGGAAGGCGGCCGAGCTGGTCACGCTCGTCCTGCTGGCCACCGTCGTGCCCCGGGTGCTCGGGCCGGGCGACTACGGGCGCTTCTCGGTGCCGCTCACCATCGTGACCCTCGGCTCGCTCGCGCTGACCCTCGGCGGCACGACGCTGCTGGCCCGGTACGTCCCTGCGGCGCCGGCGCACGAGCGGCTGGCTCTCGCCCGTGCGATCGGCGTGCGCCTGGCGAGGGGTCGCGGCGTCCAGCTCGCCGTCATCGGGCTGGTCGCGGTGGTGCTGGTGCTGGTCCGCCCCGAGGCGTTCCCGCCGCTCGACACCGCGCTCGTGCTCGTGGCGCTGGCGCTCAACGTCGGCGCCACGCTCGCCCTCCAGGTGGGGCTGGGCCTCGGCCGCACCGGTGCGTGGAGCGCCCGCTACCCGCTCCAGAACGTGGCGCTGATCATCGTCGTGCTGCTGCTGCGGGAGTCGGCGGGAGGTACCGGCGGCGTGGTCGCGATCCTGGTCGCCGCGTGCGGGGGCGCCGCGCTCGCCGGGGCCGTGCTGGCGCCCATCGTGCGGCCGAGCGTGTCACGCGTCCCTGTGCCCGCAGGCGCGCTGCGCTTCGGTGCGCTCCAGGCGGTCGGCGCCGCGCTCGTGCAGGTGACCCACCGCGGGGGCGTGCTGGCAGCGGCGTTGCTCGCAGGTTCCGCACCCGAGACGGGCTACGCCGCCCTCGCCACCGGCATCGCCCTCGGCGTCACCTACGCGGTCCTGCAGGTGTTCACGGTGTCGCTCCCCCACCTCGCCGACGAGGGCTCGGCCAGCGATCCCGAGCGCGCGCTGCGACGGCTCGCGCTCGTCCTGGTCGCCGGGCTCGTGCCGGCGACGCTCGTCGTGGCCGCGCTGCTCGACGACCTCGTCCCGCTCGTGTTCGGCCACGGCTACCGCGGGGCCGTCGACGCCTTCGGACCCGCGGTCGCGCTCGTGGTGCTCGCCCCGGCCAGCTCGCTCGTCGTCCAGGCGGCCGCCCTCCGGTTCCGGCCCGAGGCCGCGGCCGCGACCGGTGCGGTCTCGGCCGCGGTGTTCGTCGTCGTGTCGGTCCTGGCCGTGCCGGCATGGGGCGCCGCCGGCGCGACCACCGCGGCCCTCGCCGGCACCGCTGCCGGTTCGATGGCGGCCGCCCGGCTGCTGCCGGGTGCGATCGGCACCGTCCTCGGAGCGACGACCACCGCCGGGACGCTGGCCGTCCTCGGTGTGGGGGTGCTGGCGTGAACGGGCCGCCGTCTGCCTCGGTCGTGGTGCCCACCCGCGACCGGCCCGATCGGCTCGCCCGCTGCCTGCTCGCGCTCGACGCGCAGACGGAGCCGGCGCTCGAGGTCGTGGTGGTCGACGACGGGTCGCGGGACCCGGCCGCGGTCGAGGACGCGGTCGGCGAGCGGGCACGCGTCCGGGTCGTCCTCGCCGGGGGCGCCGGTCCGGCCGCGGCGCGGAACCTCGGCGCCGCGCTCGCCCACGGCGACGTCGTGTGCTTCACCGACGACGACTGCCGGCCGGGGCCCGGTTGGGTGTCGGCCCTCACCGGCGCGATCAGCGGCGGTGCCGTCGCGGTCGCCGGGCCGACCCGGAACGGGCGGCCGGACGACGTGTGGGCGGCGGCGTCGCAGCTCGTCACCAACCACCTGGCCGACACGTCCCGCCGGGTCGATGCGCCGTTCGCTCCCACCAGCAACCTGGCCGTTCGGCGCGACGTGTTCGACGGGCTGCGGTTCGACGAGTCGTTCCCGCTCGCCGCCGGCGAGGACCGCGAGTGGTGCGACCGCCTCGCCGCCGCCGGCCACCGGCTGGCGTGGGCCGAAGCCGCCTGGGTCGACCACCACCAGGAGCTCGGGGCGCGGGGCTTCTGGGCCCAGCAGGTCCGCTACGGGCGCGGCGCCGCGCACCTGCGCCGGCAAGGCGGCCACCGGGTGCAGCGCCCCCGCTTCTACGCCGGCCTGCTCCGACGGGCGCTGGCGGAGGGCCCGGCGGTGGCGGGGGCGGTCATCGCCGGCCAGGTGGCCACCGCCGTGGGGATGGCGAGGGAGCAGCGAGCCGACCACTGAGGGACCGTCTTTCGAAACTGGACGCGCCTGCGTTGCACAAGGGCGCTGCAACGCAGGCGCGTCCAGCTTCAGGTGGAGCGCTCCAGCAGGGGGGTGCCGGCCATGTCGCCGACGTCCTCGCCGGCGAGGTGGGCGGCGGTGGCGGCGACGTCCTCGAGGCGAGGACGTCGGCCGAGGGTGGCGTGGCTCGACGAGCCGGGGACGACCAGCGCCCAGGCGTCGCCCTCGGTGTGGTTGCCGGAGCGACCGCTCCCGACGCCGTGCCGGCGGACCGTGCCGTACCGCTCGGAGCGCAGGCCCTCGAGCCGGGTGGCCGGGGTGTCGACCCACTTCACGATCAGGTCCGGGAGCTGGCGGGCGCGGTCGCCGGTGCCGAACAGGTCGCGCACCTTCTCGACGGACTTCACCGCTGGGCTGCCGTCGAGCTCACGGAACGACTCGATCCCGGCGGCGATCTCGTCCATCAGCGCGTCGGCCTCTGCAGGTTCGACGATGCCGTCGCGCTCGCGGCCGCGCAGGTTGAGACGGATGTAGCCCTGGTTCTCCGCCGGGTGGGCGAAGGCGCGGGTGCGGCCCCAGTCGAGGCCGCGCATCTCGAGCCGGGCCGTGAGGTCGAGCGCGACCTTCTCGGGCAGCGCGCCGGCGACCTTCGCCCGCAGGCCACCGGGGATGGCGGCCCGCAGCCGCCAGATCGACGACGGACCGTCGGATGCGTCGTCGGCCGGCGCCGCGGCAGGATCGAGGATGCGCTGCAGCACCTCGGGCAGGAGGTCGGCCCGGCTGGTGTTCACGTCCATGCCCACCGGCGAGATCACCATCAGGTCGCCGCCCTCGGGCAGCGACGCGAGCACGCGGCCGATGGCGGCGTCGACGGCGACGTACACGTCCTCGAGCGCCGAACCCAGCACCCGCTCCGCAGCGGGATCGAGGCCGGCGGGGTCGAGCTGCGACAGGTCCCAGAACTGGTGGCCGGCGACGTGGGCGGCGCAGAACGTGAGCCACGCGAGGTCGAAGCGCTGCTCGGCGAGCAGCAGCTCGGCGGCGTCGGCGACCCGGCCCGGTGCACCGAGCAGGCGCCGGCGCAGGCCGAGCATCTCGTCGACCGTGTGGCGGCCGAACACCTCGTCCACCGGCTGGGGCGAGCCGAAGAGCCGCTCGAGCCGACGGTGGGCGTCGCCCGGGTTCGACCACTCCTGCAGCACGACCCGGTCGTGGAGCTGCCAGCCGCACACCTGGGTGCCC
>DASUEE010000247.1:0-7938 GCA_036275235.1 Acidimicrobiales bacterium
GCCTACCGCGACCTGCTCCGGGGCGCGTGGGGCGTCGTCGACGTCGAGGACTGCATCGCCGCCGCCACCCACCTGGCCGAGCAGGGGCTCGCCGATCCCCGCCGCCTCTGCATCCGGGGCGGGTCCGCGGGCGGGTTCACCGTGCTCGCCGCGCTGGTGCAGTCCGACGTGTTCGCCGCCGGCGCGTCCTCCTACGGCGTCGCCGACCTGACCGCGCTCGCCGAGGAGACGCACAAGTTCGAGTCCCGCTACCTCGACGGCCTCGTCGGGCCGTACCCGGAGGCGAAGGCGGTCTACGACGAGCGGTCGCCGATCGGCCACGTCGACCGCCTCGACGCACCGCTCATCGTCTTCCAGGGCCTGGAGGACGAGATCGTCCCGCCGAACCAGTCCGAGATGGTCGTCGCCGCCCTGGAGGCGCGGGGGATCCCCGTCGAGTACCACCCCTTCGAGGGCGAGCAGCACGGCTTCCGGAAGGCCGAGACCGTCATCGCCGTGCTGGAGCGAGAGCTCGCGTTCTACGGACGGGTGCTCGGCTTCACCCCGGCTCCGTGAGGGGCGGGTCCTCGCAGCCGCCGGTCCCGCCGCCCCCGCCGGCCGACTCGGCGGACCGCAGCGGCGGCAGGAACCCGCTGCCGGCGTCGCCGGTCTCGAGCCAGGCCACGACGGCGTCCGCGATGGCCTCGGCCTCCGCCTGGCGGACGTCGTCCTCGAGCAGGAGGGACGCCTCGGGCTCGCTCGACTGGTAGAGCGCCTCCGCCAGGACCCCGGGGGTGCCGGCGGTCTCGCGCAGGATGCCGTAGAAGTCCTGCTCCGCACCGTCGAGTCGCGCCCGAACGCCGCGAGCGTCGCCGCCGGACCACGCGTCCGAGAACGGAGCGAGGGCCTCGTCGAGCTCCTCGAACAGGATGCCGGCGAATCGGGCGGAGTCCGGCGCCCGGTGCTGGTGGTACACCTGCACGCCCGGCCGGTCCGACGGCGTGGTCGGCCCACCGTTGTGGTGGATCGACGCGAACAGGAGCGGGTCGAGGGCGCGGACGACCGCCGCCCTCGTGCGGAGGGTCACCCGCACGTCCGCCTGGCGCGTGAGAGCGACGGTGGCGCCTCGCTCCCGGAGGGCAGCCGCGGCCCGCCGGGCCACGTCGAGGTTCAGCTCCGCCTCCACCAGGCCGCTCGGACCGATGGCGCCGGTCTCCTCGCCGCCGTGGCCGGGATCGAGCACGACGTGGGCACCCTCCACGACCTCGCCGGCAGCCGTCCCCTCCGCACCGCAGGGCGTGAGCACGCTCCACCGCCCGGGCTCGCCGCCGGTGATCGGCAGGACCAGCCCGGCCTCCGTGCGCACGACACCTGCGCCGTCGCCGGGGACCGGACCGAACGGCGAGGTCGTCGTCGTCGTCGTCGTGGTGGCGTCGGGCGTCTCGGGGTCGTCGGTCAGGGCGGACACCGTCCAGGCCACCAGGACGAGGGCGGCGCAGGCGACGGTGAGCCGGGCAAGGGGCGGGAGGCGCGCGAACACGGTCCTGGAGACGTACCCAGCCGACGGGCGCGTGAGGTCAGTGCCCGTACGCCGCCAGGGTGCGGTCGATCACGGTCTGCTGGTCGAAGTCCCGCTCGGCCTTCATCCGCGCCGCCCGTCCCATGGACGCCCGCAGCTCGGGGTCGCCGACGAGCCGCTCGATGTTCACCTGCAACGCGGCGGCGTCGCGCACCGGCCCGAGCAACCCGGTGACGCCCTGCTGCACGACCTGCCGGCAGCCCCGGATGTCGCAGGCGACGATCGGCAGGCCGGTGGCCGCGGCCTCCATGGCGGAGCGGGGGAAGCCCTCCCGGTGGCTGGCCAGGACGTAGACGTCGAACGCCTGGTAGAGCCGCTCGGGGTCGTGTCGGTGGCCGAGGAACCGCACGCCGGCGGCCTCGGCGGCGGCCACGTCCTGCGGTGTCAGGGGATCGCCCTTGTCGGCGTCGAGGGGACCGGCCACCACGAACGCCACGTCGTCCCGGCCGCCGAGGATCGCCCGGGCCGCCGCGAACAGCTCGGCGTAGCCCTTCTCCCACACGAGCCGGCCGACGGCACCGACGACCACCGTGCCCTCGTCGATGCCCAGCTCCTGGCGCACTCGGGCGCGCACCCCGGCGTCGGGGCGGAACCGGTCGAGGTCGATGCCGTTGCCGAGGAGCGTGAGCTTCCGCGACGGGACGCGCAGCCGGCGCAGCGTGGTGAGGTCCTCCTCGTTCTGCACCAGCTCCACGTGGGAGAACGCCGCCGCCAGGCGCTCGAGCGCGTAGACGGGGAGCTTGCGGACCCAGCGGTCCTGGGGCTGGGCGTAGAGCCCGTGCTGCGTGTTGACCACGAGCGGCACCCTCGCCAGGCGGGCGGCGATGCGGCCGTAGACGCCTGGCTTGGGGTTGTGCGTGTGCACCACGTCGGGGCGCAGCCGGCGGAACAGGCGGAACAGCTCGACGAGGGCCTTCGCGTCCTCGGCCGGGGCGGTGGCTCGCGTGGCGTGGCGCAGCGGGTGGTGGACGATGCCGTCGGCCTCGAGGCCGGCGACGAAGGGTCCGGGTGCCGAGGCTGCGTGCACGTCGAAGCCGGCATCCCGGAACGCCCGCAGCTGCGGACCGAGCAGCAGCTCGAGGCTCATGTCGGTGGTGGTGACGTGGAGCAGCCGCCGCATGCGGCCGGCAGCGTAGGGCCGGCCGCCTACCGTGGGACGCCGATGGGAACGGCGTCGGCGGCGATCAAGCGTGCGGCGGTCGTGCGCGACCGGCTGCAGCCTCCGCCGGCGGGCATCACGATCCTCATCTACCACCGGGTCGGCGGACGCACGCCGGTGAGCGTCGACCTGCCGACGTCGCTGTTCGACGAGCAGATGGCGTACCTGGCCGAGCGCACGAACGTCCTCTCGCTCACCAAGGCCGCTGACCTGCTGGACGCAGGTGAGACGCCCGACGACGCACGCCCACACGTGGTCGTCACCTTCGACGACGGCACGGCCGACTTCGTGGACGAGGCGCTGCCCGTCCTGGTGCGCCACGGCGTCCCGGCCACCTACTACCTGGCCACCGACTTCCTCGACCGGCAGCGGCCGTTCCCGGACGCGGGCCAGCCGATGAGCTGGGCGGCGGCCGAGGAGGCGCGGACCACCGGGCTCGTCGACCTCGGATCGCACACCCACACGCACGTGCTGCTCGACCGGGTCCCCCCGGCCGAGGCGGCGGAGGAGCTCGACCGGTCGATCGGCGCGGTCGAGGACCACGTGGGCGTCACCCCTGCGCACTTCGCCTACCCGAAGGCGCTGCTCGGCTCGCCCGAGAACGAGCGCGAGGTCCGCGCCCGCTTCCGCACCGCCACCATCGGTCGGACCCGCCCGAACCCGTGGCGGGGGAGCGACCTGCACCGGCTCACCCGCTCGCCGGTCCAGACCACCGACGGCATGGAGTTCTTCGAGCGCAAGGTCGCCGGCGGCATGCGCCTCGAGGACGACGTGCGCGACCTCGTCAACCGCTGGCGGTACCGGGGCGCCACGGGGTGAAGCGGGCGATCGACGTCGTGGTCGCGGGCATCGGGCTCGTGGTGCTCAGCCCGGTGCTCGGCGTGGTGGCGCTGCTGGTGCGGCTGAAGCTCGGTTCGCCCGTGCTGTTCCGCCAGGAGCGGGCCGGGCTCGACGGACAGCCGTTCACCCTCGCCAAGTTCCGCACGATGACCGACGAGCGAGAGGCCGACGGCGCGCTGCGACCGGATGGCGAGCGGCTCACCCCCTTCGGTGCCCTCCTGCGGTCGACCAGCCTGGACGAGCTCCCCGAGCTGGTCCACGTCCTGCGGGGCGAGATGAGCCTGGTCGGGCCGCGCCCGCTCCCCACTGCGTACCTCGACCGGTACTCCGCCCGGCAGGCCCGCCGCCACGAGGTCCGGCCCGGCATCACCGGGTGGGCCCAGGTGAACGGCCGCAACGCCGCCGGGTGGCCCGAGCGGCTGGAGATGGACGTCTGGTACGTCGAGCACCGCTCGCTGCGGCTCGACCTGCGGATCCTGTGGCGCACGCTCCGGGTGGTCGTCGCCCGCGAGGGCGTGGCGCAGGACGGGCACGTGACGATGAGGGAGTTCCGGGGCGAGACCTGACGATCCCGTTGCCACCGGCCGACGTTGCCCCGGCGAGGTCCGCCGTGGTGACGTACCGGCGTGCCCGGACCCATCGCCCCCTTCGCCGCCGCTACCGCCGTCTCCGCCCTGGACGGGGGTCGCTTCGCCGGGGAGGTGCACGACGGCTGGGACATCGCCGGCAACGCCAACGGCGGCTACCTCCTCGCCGTCGCCGCCCGCGCCATGCGGGAGGCGAGCGGTCGCCCCGACCCGGTCAGCATCACCGCCCACTACCTCCGCCCCGGCCGGCCCGGACCGGTCACCGTCGACACCGAGGTCGTCAAGGAGGGCAAGACCTTCGTGTCGGTGCGCGCCAACCTGCTGGATGTCGACGACCGCCCGCTCCTGAGCCTGATCGGCACGTTCGGCACGTTGTCGAGAACCACCGAGGTCGCCGCCCACCACGAGCTCGTCGATGCCGCCCCACCCGAGCTGCCGCCCTTCGAGGACTGCAAGCCGCGCCAGCACGCTCCCGGGGTCGCGCCGGGGTTCATGGAGCGCGTCGACCTGCGCCTCCACCCGGAGGACTCGGTGTTCGCCGACGGCCAGCGCTCGGGCTCCGCCCGCATGCGGGGCTGGTTCGCGTTCCCCGAGGGCACCGGCGGCGAGCGGGAGGAGGTGGACACCATCGGCCTGCTCCAGGCCACCGACGCGTTCCCGCCGACGATCTTCAACGTCGACCTCCCGGTGGGATGGGTCCCCACCGTCGAGCTGACGGCCCACGTCCGTGCCCGCCCGGCGCCGGGGCCGCTGCGGTGCGTCTTCACCACCCGCTTCGTGACCGGGGGCTTCCTGGAGGAGGACGGCGAGGTCTGGGACGCGACCGGGCGCCTCGTCGCCCAGTCTCGCCAGCTCGCGCTCGTGCCGCGGAGCTGATCAGCTCCGAGCGCGGAGCTCCTCGTACGCCGCCCGCAGCCGCTCGAGCTCCTGCTCGCCGGAGGGGAACAGCGCCTCGGTGGTGCGGGCCCGGCTGAGCTCGACCTCGAAGTCCCCGTCGGCCTCGTCGAAGGACGCGACCAGCAGCCCGTCGCCGGAGAAGCTCTCGAGCACGGTGTGCTCCGCGACGACGTGCCCACCGAGCGAGCGGACGAGGTCGAGGCAGCGCTGGTGGGTGACCGGGTCTCCCGAGATCGTGTGGTGGTGGGTCGAGACCACCACGAAGCGGATCCGTCCCTGCTCGACCAGCCCGCGGCACGACTCGAGCACCGCGAGCTCGGCCCCCTGGATGTCGAGGTGCAGCACGTCGATGCGGTCGAGGTCGTGGTCCTCGACCAGCGTCGGAACGGTGCGGACGGGCACGTGGTGGACGGTGCCCGGGTGGTTCCACGAGGGCAGGTCCAGGACGTCGTCGTCCGATGCGCCGCCTGCGGCCTGCTCGAAGCGGATCTCGACGCCGTTGATGCGCGCTGTCCGACGCCCGACCTCGAGGTGCTCGGGGTCGGGTTCGCACGCGACGGCCACGCCGTCGGGGAACGAGCGCAGGAACCAGGTGGAGTAGTAGGCCCAGAAGCAGCCCAGCTCGACGATCACGGGCCGGGGACGGTCGATGCGCTCGAGGACGCGCGCGAAGGCCAGCTCCTCCTGCGGCTCGTGGTGGCCCTCGAGGGTCTCGATGATCTCGGCCATCCAGTCGCCGAAGTAGCCCAGGTGCGGGACGTCGACGCCGTTGTGCATGCGCTGCACGCGGCCGTGGGGCGAGTCGAAGACCTGGCCGGCGCCCTCGACCTTCGGGAGCACGTCGGCGTCGCGGCACGAGACCGTGAGCGCCACCCGCCCTGCGGTGTCGAGCTGGGCGCCAACGCCCTGCAGGACCTCGGTGGCCGACGGCGCCGGCGGGCCGACGGGCGCAGGCGGTGTCGGCTCGGCGGGTGGCGTCAGCAGCCGGCGTCGCGCCTCGCGCAGCGTCGCTCGTGGGTGGCGGGCGGCGTGGCGCAGGTCGGGCATCGCCCGAGATGCTACGGAGCAGCCGCCAGGGCGCGGGAAGGCTCGTTTCCGCATCCCTCCCGGCAGCCGCGAGACTCGACGGCGATGGCACGCATCCTCGTCACGGAAGAGATCGCCGACAGCGGCCTGCAGGAGCTCCGCGACGCCGGCCACGAGGTGGACGTGCGGCTCGGCCTCTCCCCGGAGGAGCTGCTCGGCGCCGTGCCCGGCGCGCACGCCCTCATCATCCGCTCCGCCACCACGGTGACGCGCGAGGTGCTCGAGGCGGGGACCGACCTCGTCGTCGTCGGCCGCGCCGGCATCGGCCTCGACAACGTCGACACCGAGGCCGCCACCGAGCGCGGCGTCATGGTGGTGAACGCGCCGCAGTCGAACACGCTGTCCACGGCCGAGCACACGATGGCGATGCTGCTCGCCCAGGCCCGCAACATCCCCCAGGCCAACGCCGCACTGAAGGCCGGGCGGTGGGAGCGCAGCAAGTGGACCGGGGTCGAGCTGGCCGACAAGACGCTCGGCATCATCGGCTTCGGGCGCATCGGCACGCTGGTGGCCCAGCGGGCCAACGCCTTCGGCATGAAGGTCATCACCTACGACCCCTACGTCACCGAGGACCGCGCCCGCCGCCTCGGCGTGGAGGTGGTCGACCTCGACACCCTCGCCGCCCGCTCGGACTTCCTGACCCTCCACCTGGTCAAGACGCCCGAGACCGTGAACCTGCTCGACGCCGACTTCTTCGCCAAGGCCAAGCAGGGCCTGCGGATCGTGAACGTCGCCCGAGGCGGGGTGATCAACGAGGACGACCTCGCCGAGGCCATCCGCTCGGGCCAGGTCGGCGGCGCCGCCATCGACGTGTTCGCCTCCGAGCCCACCACTGAGTCGCCGCTGTTCGAGCTCGACGAGGTCGTGGTCACCCCCCACCTCGGCGCCTCGACCCACGAGGCCCAGGACAAGGCCGGCGCCACCATCGCGGAGATGGTCCGCCTCGCCATGGCCGGCGACTTCGTGCCCTACGCCGTCAACGTCGCCGCCGCCGAGGCCGCCGAGACCATCAAGCCGTTCCTCCCGCTGGCCGAGCGGATGGGCGCCATGTTCACCGCCATGAGCGAGGGCGTGCCGGAGGTGCTCGAGATCTCCTACGCCGGCGAGATCGCCGAGTACGACACCCGCATCCTCACCTTGTCGGTGCTGAAGGGCGCGTTCTCCAAGGTGAGCGAGGAGCCGGTGAGCTACGTGAACGCACCGATGCTGGCGAAGGACCGGGGCATCGAGGTGCGCGACACGACGTCGTCCACCTCGCACGACTACGTCAACCTGATCACGATCAGCGGTGGCCACCACGCCATCGGCGGGTCGGTGGTGGGAGCCCGCCAGGAGCCGGCGATCGTCGCCATCGACGACCACACCGTCGACGTCCCCCCGGCCGAGCACATGCTCATCGTCCGCAACGACGACCGCCCGGGCATGATCGCCACCGTCGCGCAGGCCCTCGCCGACGCCGGGGTGAACATCGACGACATGCACCTGGGCCGCTCGACCACCAGCGGCGACGCCTCCCTCATGGTCCTGGCCACGTCGCCGGCGGTGCCGCGGGAGGTGGCTGACGCGCTGCGCGGCGTCGACGGCATCGAGAGCGTGCACGTCCTGAGCTGACCGACGCCCCGGACGGCGGCGCGCGACGAGCAGGTGTGCCGAGGGCTGTGGACCCTCCGCGGGCTCGCCGACACGCTGGTGGGCGGGCCGGCGATCGGGCGGGGTCGGTAGTGTCCGCCGCATGAAGCGCCTGGTCCGCCTCGCCTCCCTCGCCGCGGCGGTGGCCGCGATCGTCGCCGCGATCCGGGCCGTGCGTCGCG